>CAIOSS010000449.1 GCA_903860995.1 uncultured delta proteobacterium
GCAGGTGCTGGCGACGCGGGCGACCGAGGTGCGCAGGTGCTACGAGCAGGCGCTCGCGAGGGACGCGACGCTCCAGGGCGAGCTCACGGTGCGGCTGCGGGTGGAGCCCGACGGGCGGGTGTCGCAGACGGCGCTCAGCGGCGACGACGCGCTGCGCGGGGCGGGGCGGTGCATGGAGCAGGCGCTGAGAGGGCTGGTGTTTCCGGCGCCGAGGGGTGGCGCGGCGACGGTGACGGTGCCGTACGTGTTTCGCGCGGGGGAGTGAGCGCGGAAGCTCGTATCCACAGCGGGGCGCCCACGCCACGGGCGACGTGACCACGCCACGCGCACTCGCCGCTCCACCCCCCCCCCACCCGCGCGTCGCGTTATGCGCCATTCGATGCGCCGCTGCCTCGACCCCGACCCCGACCCCGTCGCGTCGCGGCTGCTGACCTGCCACCTCAACACGCGCCTCTGGGACACCGGGTGCCCCGCGGAGGGGTCGTGCAACAGCGCCCCCCGCCGCTGCCAGCTCCGCGGAGGCGCCGCCAGCGCCGACCTGGCGCCTGCGCCGCCCGCCCCATCCGTGACCCTCCCACTCCCATGCGCACCCCGCCTTGCGGTATGAGCCATCGCACCGCCCATGAACGCCCGCTGGACCACCCTCGCGCTCACCGCCGCGATCGCCGCCCTCGGCTGCGCCTCGGAGATCACCGCCGTCCCCCGGGCCGACGCCGCCGCGTCCGACATCGCAGCGTCCGATGGGCCCGCGGCGCCCGACGCGCCCGATGTCGTCGACGCGCCCGATGTCGTCGACGCGCCCGACGTGCCCGCGGACGTGCCCGCCCCGCGCGACCTGCCCCCCGACGACGTCGACCAGGCCTGCCCCAACAACGCCACCGACCGCTGCCTCTCCTTCCCGCCGGGGCCCTGCGCCGACCTCTCCGACGGCCGCGAGCGGGTCGTCTCCTTCGCGGGCTTCCGCCAGGACCACGCCCCGAGCTGCGCGGGCGCCATGACCTCCGCGGGCCCCGACGCCGTGCTGCCGCTCATCATCACGCAGACCAGCGACGTGAACATCGCCGCCGCCCCGGGCCCCAGCGACGCCGTCGTGGTCGCCCTCCACGCCGCCGACCAGTGCGGCGACGCCCGCCAGGAGATCCTCTGCGTCAACGGCAGCAGCGCCATCGGGGCCATCGCCACGGCGCGCGCCAGCTCGCTCCCGCCGGGGCGCTACACCATCACCGTGGCCACCGCGCGGGGCCTCGACGTGCGGCTCCAGACGCAGGTCACGGCCGCCCGCCCGCGCCTCCCGGGCGACCTCTGCCCGGGCATCCCGGTGACCGCCGACGGCCCCGCGGTGACCCTCGACACCAGCCGCTTCGCCACCTACTCCGACTACGGCACCACCTGCGGGTACTTCTCGACCCGCGCCCTCGGCTGGGCCGACGCCGTCTTCAGCTACACGCTCACCGAGGCGCGCGACGTCCGCATCGACGTGGAGGGCAGCGCCGCGGAGGAACTCTTCCTCGAGGTGTCGCCCGTGTGCGGCTCGACCTCGCAGGCCGTCCCCGGCTGCGACTCCGGGCTCCCGGTCGGCCGCACGCTCCGCAACCAGCGCCCGGGCACCTACTACTTCACCGTCGAGCACGACTTCGAGGTGCGCCCCGCCCACACCCTCACGGCCCGCGTCACCACCTCGGCCCCGACGCTCCCCGGGCCGAGCTCCCGCTGCCCCGGCGAGCCCATCGCCGCCGAGGCCGGGACCAGCTCCGCCGACGTCGACGTGCTCACCCCGGGCCCCACCCTCGCGTGCCTCCCCCGGCAGCGCGCGAGCGCCTTCTGGACCCTCACCGCCCCCGGCGGCGACGGCGACCTCCTGGTGAACGTGGCGAGCTCGGCCCTGCGCGGCGACGCGGCGCTCCAGGTGCGCGACGCCTGCGAGGGAGAGCCCGGCTTCGGATGCGTGGGCCCCGAAGACCGCGCCGCGCGCTCGGTCTGGACGCGCCTCCGGGGCATCGAGGCGGGGCGCCGGCTGGTCGTGCACGCCGCCACCAACGCCTCGGGCGGCGCGCTGACGGCGCGGTGGTTCCGGGTGCCCGCGGCGACGCCGACGGAGGTGACCGGCAACGTGACCTGCGCGTCCGTGGCGCGCATCCCCCCGGAGGGCGGGGTGTTCACCGGCAGCACCGCGGACGCCACCGCCGTGGCGGCGCCCCCGTGCGCGACGACCATGTCCGGCTGCGCGGGCGCGCGCGGGGTACTCTACCGCCTCGACCTCCCGGCGCGGCGTCGCGTGGTGGCCATCGAGCGCAGCGGCGACTTCGACACCCTGCTCTCCCTCAGCGGCGGGATGAACTGCCCGGGGCGCAGCTTCGGGGCGATCTGCAACGACGACTGGTACAGCACCGACTCGCAGGTCGAGGGCGTGCTCGACCCGGGCACCTACTGGATCTTCGTGGGCGGCTGCGGCCCCGCCCAGGCCGGGCGCTACACCCTCGAGGTGTCGGTGCTCCCGCCGTAGCAGCACCGCCGTAGGGCCCTCGCGGACGCGCGGGCTCCTCGACTACAGTCCGCGGTGATGGCGCAGGTGATCCCCGACGCGTGGCAGGTTCCGACCCGCATCCGGCAGCGGGTGGGGGTGCAGGCTGGTCGGCAGCGGGCCATCGTGGAGGAGGGGCACCTGCTGCTGATCCTCCACGAGCTGCCCAAGGACGACGAGGTCACCCGCCCGGCGAAGCTCTTCTGGCGCGCCCCCGACTGCGCCTGGCGGGCCTCCGGCGCGGGCCAGTCCGGCGGCCTGCCGGTGCTCAAGCGCCACCTCGAATCCATCCAGCAGGCGCTGGCGCAGCTCGACGACCGCGTCGACGCCGGCAAGACCGCGCAGGACTTCTTCACGGTGCTCAACGCCGCGACGCCGCTGCAGCGCACCACGCGCAACCTCCACAAGGCGCTTCAAGACGCCCGCGAGGGCATCGAAGACCGGGACATCATCGCCCTGCGCGACAGCGCGGGGGACCTCGAGCGAACGGCCGAGCTGCTGGTGGGCGACGCCCGCAACGCACTGGAGTTCACCGTCGCGAAGAACGCCGAGGCGCAGGCCGCCAACGGGCAGCGCGCGGTCGACGCCCAGCACCGGCTCAACCTCCTGGCGGCGCTGTTCTTTCCGGTCACTGCCATCGGGTCGATGCTCGGGATGAACCTCCGCACGGGCATGGAGGGCGCGCCGCCGGTGGTGTTCTGGGTGGTGCTGTCGCTGGCCGTCGCGGTGGGCTTCGCGATCCGCAGCTCGCTCGACAAGAAGTAACCCGCCACGCCGTTTCGCCCGCCGGGGCCGGATTGCGGCTACCATCGCCCCCCGTGATGAACGCGAACCTCCGTCCGGGTCTCGGGGTGCTCCTGGCCGCGCTCGTCGCGGGCTGCGCTGGGTCGGACGGCGCCGTCGTGGAGGTGCTGCCCGGCGACGCCGCGGTCGATGATGTGACCGACGCGCCGAAGGTGGACGCTGGGGTCGACGCGGGCCTCGACGCGGGCCCGGCAGACGCGCCCGACGTCCCGCCCCCGCCGGCGCGCTGCGGCGACGGCGTGTGCGCCCGAGGGATGGAGGACTGCACCAGCTGCCCCCTCGACTGCAACCGCTGCCCGACCTGCGACATGGCGCCGTCGTGCACCGGGGCGCTGGCGATCCCGACGGCGAGCACCGCGCTCCCGGGGTGCAGCAACACCAGCGGCTCCTCCGACCGCACCAACTACGCGTGCGGCACCGAGCTCGGCGTGTCGCCCGACGCGACCACCTGCGCCGACCCGCGGCTGCGCATCCGGGTGCGGGAGGTCACCGTGCAGCGCGGCTTCTTCGACGTGCCGCGCAACATGTACTGCGTCGTCAGCGCGGAGGACGGGCGGCACTCCGAGCTGCTGCTCACCACGCCGCGCGAGGTGGCCGGCAACCGCAGCACCACCCGCTTCAACCTCCCGCTGGGGCAGAGC
>CAIOSS010000450.1 GCA_903860995.1 uncultured delta proteobacterium
CACCATGGCGTGCGCCGCGGGCCAGACCCTCTGCGGCGCGGCCTGCGTCGACCTCCAGACCAGCGGCGCCAACTGCGGCGCCTGCGGCCGCGCCTGCCCGAGCGGGCAGAGCTGCGCCGCGGGCGTCTGCACCTGCGCCGCGGGGCAGACCCTCTGCGGCGACGCCTGCGTCAACACCCAGACCAGCGGCGCCAACTGCGGCGCCTGCGGCCGCGCCTGCCCGTCGGGCCAGTCGTGCACGGCCGGCGCCTGCGCCGTCACCTGCATGAGCGGTCAGACCCTCTGCGGCGACACCTGCGTCAACACCCAGACCAGCGCCGCCAACTGCGGCGCCTGCGGCACCGCCTGCCGCGCGGGCCAGTCCTGCGCCGCCGGCCGCTGCGCCTGCCCGACCGGTCAGACCGACTGCGCGGGCACCTGCGTCAACACCCAGACCAGCAGCGGCAACTGCGGCGCGTGCGGCACCGCGTGCGCCAGCGGCCAGACCTGCGCCGCCGGGCGCTGCGCCTGCCCGACCGGTCAGAACCTCTGCGGCACCGGCGCCGCCGCGCGCTGCGCCAACTTCCAGAGCGACCGCGCCAACTGCGGACGCTGCGGAACCGCCTGCACTACGGGGCAGGTCTGCACGGCCGGCGTCTGCCGGAGCGGCATGGCCCCGGCCAACGACACGCGCACGGGCGCCACGGTCATCAACCTCGCGACGCCCAGCCAGACCCTCACGGCGGACACCACCAACGCGGCCAACGACACCAACTTCCCGACGTGCAGCTGCACCTCCGGGCAGGACGTGTACTTCCGCTTCACGCTGACCGCGCCGGAGCTCATCTACGCCGACACCATCGGCACCACGTGGGACACGTCGCTGTTCCTGCAGACCTCCACGGGCACCAACATCACCGCCGCGGGCACGACCAACGGGCGCACCTGCGACGATGACCTCGGGTTCTGCGGCGGCGGCTCGGCCGGCCGGGCCAGCCAGATCCTCGCGCGGCTCGCCCCGGGCACCTACCTCCTCGTCCTCTCGGGCTGCGCCTCGGGCCCGGCGACGATCCGCTTCCAGCACACCGCGGCCGGCAACGGCCCGTCGGTGCAGGTCACCCCGACCAGCACCGTGCAGACCCTCTCGGGCACCACCGCGGGCACCGGCACCAGCGCCAGCGCCACCTGCACCTGCGCCACCGGCCCGGACAACTCGTACTGGTGGGTCAGCTGCCCGAGCTCCACCGCCGCGACCTTCTTCGCGTCGTCGTGCGGCACCACGACCATGATCGACAACGAGATCGAGCAGCGCAGCCCCGGCCGCACCGCCGGCCCCAACGTCTGCAACGACGACACCAACTTCGTCTGCGGCGCCCGCGCGACGCTGACCTCGACCATCCCCGCGGGCCCCGGCCTGCACACCGTCATCGCCGACGGCTGCTCGGCGGGCGCCTACCAGATCCGCCTCGGCGTCGGCACCTGCCCCACGGGCCGGAGCTACTGCGGCACCTGCGTCGACACGCAGAACGACAACAACCACTGCGGCGGCTGCAACCGCCAGTGCGGCACGGGCACCTTCTGCCGCGCCGGCGCCTGCGTCACCCCGCCGGCCAACGACACCCGCGCGGGCGCCACGCTCATCGACACCAGCCGCCCGGCGTCGATCCTCTCCGCGAACACCACCAACGCGCGCAACGAGGGCGCCGCGTCGACGTGCGGCTGCACCAGCGGCAACGACGTCTTCTACCGCTTCGTGCTCACCGCGCCCGAGATCGTCTACGCCGACACCATCGGCGCGGCCTGGGACACCGGCCTGTTCTTCCAGAACACCGCGGGCACCACGATCACCGCGTCGGGCCTCACCAACGGCCTCGCGTGCAACGACGACGGCGGCCTCTCGGGCTGCAACCTCCCCCGCCTCGGCGCGAGCCAGGTGATGGTGCGCCTCGACGCGGGCACCTACTACCTGGTGCTCTCGGGCTGCGGCGCGGGCGCGGCCAGCGTGCGCTTCCACCACCTCCCGGTGGGCAACGGCCCGCTTGCGGCGCTCGCCGCGGGCACGCGCTCGCTCAGCGGCACCACCTCGGGCACCGGGCGCATCAGCAGCACGTGCTGCTCCGGCGGGCCGGAGAACACCTACTACTGGTACACCTGCCCCTCGGCCACGGGCGGCGCCTTCACGGCGTCCACCTGCTTCCGCGCGTCGTGGGACACCGAGCTTGACCAGCGCAGCGCGGGGCGCACCGCCGTGAGCGTCTGCAACGACGACGGGGGCGGCCTCCTCTGCGGCGTGCGCTCGTCGATCAACACGACGATCCCCTCGGGCGCCGGACTGCACACGCTCTACGTCGACGGCTGCAGGACCGGCGCGGGCGCGTACTCCGTGAACATCACCCGCCCCTGACGGCCGCGGCCTGACCCTGGCGCCCTCCCGTCCCACTGGGATGGGAGGTGCCCCGGGCGGTCGGGCGGCTCTCCTCCCTCCGCTCTCCCTCTCTCCCCCCCGGCTTCGAAGCTCAGCGCTGAAGGTCGCTCACGGCGACCCGCGCCGTGGCGTGCCAG
>CAIOSS010000451.1 GCA_903860995.1 uncultured delta proteobacterium
AGCAGCGCGACCGGCGCGGCGGTGAGGGCGATGAAGTGATGGTTGGCGCCGCCGAGGGCGAGGGTGAGCACGCCGAGGCGCGCGCGGGCGGCGAGGGACCAGCCGTTGGGCGCGGCGCTGATGAACACCGTCGCCGCCGCGAGGAGCCCCGCGAGCGCGTAGACCTCCGCGCGGCTGGTCTGCCGCACGAGCGCGATGCCGAGCACGGCGCCGAGCGCGTGGCCGAGCGCGAGCCAGGGGAGCCAGCGGCGGTGCCGGACGGGCGTCGGGCCGTCGAGGACGGCGGTCACGAGCGGGAGGGTGAGCCCGTAGGCGAGGCGGCCCATGAGCCCGAGGCACAGGGCGCCGAGGAGGGTCACGCGGAGCGCGACGGTGCCGATGGGGGCGAGGGTAGCGACCGCCGCGACGGCGACGAAGAGGGGATGCCCGGGCGGGTGCGAGACGCCGAGGCCGGCGGCGCAGGAGGCGAGCTCGGGGGCGTCGTAGAAGCCCATGGAGCTGCCGCCCGCGAGCGCGCCGACGAGCGCGGGGATCGTGAAGGAGAGCACGGCCGCGAGGTCGCGCGAGAGGGCCGACGGCTCGGCAGGGGGCGGTGGGTCAGCCACGGGGAGAACGGGGAGGTTACCTTCGAAGAGGGCTTTTGTGGCAGCGCGCGGAAGGGCATCATGCGCGCACAACCGATGGAGCACCGATCGATGACCGCACGCGCGCTGACCCTCACCACCATGATGTTGCTCGGGGCCTGCTCGTCGCCGCAGGCCCGCACCACCTACCGTTACGCCGGCAACGACGGCCCCACCATGGTCGCGGTGGACATCCGCCCCGGCCCGATGCCCGCCAACGAGAGCTTCAGCGGCAGCTTCGCGTCCGGGCAGATCGGCGACGTATTCCTGGAGCAGACCGGCGACCTCGTGGTGGGGCAGTACAGCTACAACCGCGCCTCGTGCCGCGCCACCGGGCGCATCGAGGGCCACGCCGAGGGCAACCTCCTGCGCTTCACCTGGACGGAGAGCCAGCGGGCGTGCGGCCGCATCGCGCCGCTCTCCGGCCGCGGGTACATGCTCTTCTGGATCGACAGCGCGGGCAACGGGCGCACCAACGGGGAGTGGGGCATGGCCGACCGCGACTCCGGGGGCGGTCCGTGGTCGCTCTTCCGCGACAGGGTGCGGCGTCAACCGCCGGCCGAGGAGGGCGCCACGCGGGACGGGCCCTTCTCGGGCGACAACGCGACGCCCAGCCCGTAAGGCCGACGTCAGTTCTTGGGGCGCGGGCCCCGCAGGTCCGACAGGCGGATCGCGGGGTCGGTCGCGCCCACGTCGAAGTCGTCGCGGATGTCGACCATGACGTCGTTGCGCGACTGCTCGGCGGTCTTGTCGTCGAAGCTGGGCAGCGTCACCTGACGCGTCTCCTCGAGCGAGGACGCCGAGCGCCGCGGGACGAACTCCCGGTCTCCATCGACGAGGCGGATGACCACCGCGGTGATGTTGTCCTCGCCGCCGTGGTCGTTGGCCATCGCGATGAGCGCGCGGCACGCCACGTCGGGGTCGTCGTGCATGGTGACCACGTCCATGATCTCCGCGTCAGAGATCATCCCCGAGAGCCCGTCGGAGCAGAGCACGTAGATGTCGTCCTCGCGGGCCGCGTCGGCCATGAGGTCGACCAGGACCACGTCGTTCATGCCCAGGGCGCGGGTGATGACGTTGCGCGGGAGCTCGTCGCGCTGCGCCGCCGGCAAATCGGGCATCGTGCGGATGTACTCGTTGACCAGCGAGTGGTCCTGCGTGAGCAGGGTGATCTCGCCGCCGCGCACCCGGTAGCAGCGGCTGTCGCCGACGTGCCCGACGAACACCCGACCCGACTGTCGGGCGACCAGCAACCCGATGAAGGTGGTCCCCATGCCCCGGTGGTCCGCCGCCCGGGTGCCCTCTTCGTAGATCGACCGGTTGGCGACCTTGATGCTCGTGATGAGCCGGTTCTCCTCCACCGAGAGGGCGGGGTCGTAGTGAAACGGCCAGGTCGCGTCCTCGCGCACGGTGCTGTCGAAGAAGGCGGTCACCGTGGTGGTCGCCAGCCGTGAGGCGACCTCGCCGGCGCGGTGGCCGCCCATCCCGTCGGCCACGACGAAGAGTCCGTGCGCATCGAGCAGCGCGAAGCTGTCTTCGTTGTGCTCCCGCAAGAGGCCGACGTCTGTCCGTCCGGCTGCAACGACCCGCAACACCACTGTTTCGCAAGCGTTTCACTTCGACCCGCGCGGTGTCAAGGCATCGCTGCAGGGGTGCTAGCTTCGCCCCCTCCCACGTCGGGGTCCATGCCACGCCCGCTGCCACTGCTCCTGTCCGTGTTCATCGCCTCGGGCGCCTGCGAGCGAGCCCCGGCCGAACCGCACGTCCGCGCCCCGACGGTCCCTGGCTCCCCGGGGTCCCCGCCGACGCTCGACGAGGCCGCGCGG
>CAIOSS010000452.1 GCA_903860995.1 uncultured delta proteobacterium
CCTGTTTCTCGCTCGTGCTCTCCGCGTTGACCATGTAGTAGTGGGCGTAGGTGTTGGAGGCGTAGTTGTTTACGGCGTTCTCCCAAACGGGGAACGGAATGATCATCCATTCGTTGCTCGCGTAGAACGCGGGATTTTCTGTACGAATTCTGTCAATCTGGTACAAGCCCGACTCGCACATCGCGATCGCGTTGTTGTCCTTGTTGAACTCCTTCCGCGCGGCGGTGTAGGTCGGCGAGCCAAGATTCAGGCCGTTCGGTCCCCACTGCTGGAAGTAGTTAAGGACCTGCAGCCATGCTGCGTCGTTGATGATCCCCGTCTGCCCGTCCTCAGAAAGCAGCGCTCCCCCGAGCTGCTCAACCATCGGCAATAGGAAGGTCAAGTAGTAGGGATACCGGAAGTCGAATCCCCGGCGCGTCAGGATGTCGCCATTGCGCATGGCGAGCTGTTGCGAGACGGTCACCATCTCCTCCCAGGTCTTCGGGTAGTCGGTTCCCGGGTTGAGGCCCACCTCGCGGAAGTACTTCGTGTTCACGAAGAGGCACCAGTTCGTGAACTCAAGCGGCAGCCCGTAGAGGTTACCCTCGTACGTCGCGCCATCGAGCGTGCCCGTCTGGTATGCGTCATAGATCGCCTGGACGCTGGGATACCCGAGAGCCACGGGATTAACCGGAGCGACTCGCTGGTTGACAATGTACGGGAACTCGGGGCTCTGCTCCTGGTTGAAGATGTCAGGGCCTTGGTGAGCCGCAAAGGCCGTCAGGACGACTTGAGCCATCTCCCCGGATGGGTAGGCCACCCGCTGGATTGTGACTCCCGGGTACATCGCTTCGAATTCGTCGACGTACCGCTCCTCGAGTGGCGTCCTGTTCGGGTCCTCATGAGTCCAGAAGACCAACTGAACGCCCGCGGCGGGAATCGCCATCAAACCCGCTACCACCACCACCGCGATGAACGCCAGCCACATTCGTTTCATACGCACCACCTCCTGGTAGTGATCGATTATAGCGACTTCCCTATCAGCGTGACTAATACTTCGCGGGGAACTATGTCATTTACTATCAGTATCTGTCAGATCGGGCAAGATAGCCACGGATACCCTGCGACCGCGCGCGAGCGCCCCCTTTCAGAACGGCCGGTGCCGAGAGTTTTCGAGTACGCTGTCATCCATGAACGTCCTCGATCAGCCTTCCGTGATCGCCTCTCTCGATGCACACGGGATGCTTGGGATCCTCCATCGATTCAGCAGTGACTGTGCGGCGGCCCTTCGCTGTGCCGACTCGGTTCCGCTTCCTCCCGCGGGCCGCGAGATCGACCGGATCGTCGTCTGCGCGATGGGCGGGTCCGCAATGGGCGGAGAGATCCTGCGGCGTTTCGCGCTTCTCCCCACCGAGGTGAATCGCAGCGACCGGCTCCTGAGCCCTGTCGGCAGTCGCACGCTCATCGTCCCGATCAGCTACTCGGGGAACACGACCGAGACCCTTGCTGCGCTGCACCAGGCCCTCGAGACGCCGGCCCAGTTCCTGTGCGTGTCGAGCGGCGGCCGCCTCTCTGAGCTTGCCCGCGAGCACAGCCTGCCGCTTCTATGTGTCCCCGCCGGATACCCGCCTCGCGCCGCGTTGTCGTACCTTGGCCTTGCGCC
>CAIOSS010000453.1 GCA_903860995.1 uncultured delta proteobacterium
ACTTCGCGGGCCTCCCGCTGGTGTCCGCCAAGGGCACCACGTCTCAATCCCGTGCTGACCGGGACACCGTTCGCGACTCATACCCCGGCCTGATCGGCGACGTGGACGGCACGTGGTCTCAATCCCGTGCTGACCGGGACACCGTTCGCGACGCCTCCAAACTCCCCTCCTACCTGCCCGTCGAGGGGGAGTCTCAATCCCGTGCTGACCGGGACACCGTTCGCGACGGCGATAACACCGGGCGCTACTCGGCCACCCCGGTGGACGTCTCAATCCCGTGCTGACCGGGACACCGTTCGCGACGGAGGACGGCTGCTACACCGTCGCCCTCATGACCACCGGGTCTCAATCCCGTGCTGACCGGGACACCGTTCGCGACCCGGCCGAAGACCGGGTGGGAGGCGTTCAAGGAGAGCGGTCTCAATCCCGTGCTGACCGGGACACCGTTCGCGACGTCCGGGCGGATACTCTTCGGCGCCTCGAGGCGCGGGAGGTCTCAATCCCGTGCTGACCGGGACACCGTTCGCGACGACTCAGGGCTGCAGGAGGGGCCGAACTGCCCGTGCTGGTCTCAATCCCGTGCTGACCGGGACACCGTTCGCGACCCCAGGACCACGCCCGGAGGGTCGAGTTGGCGGTCGCGTCTCAATCCCGTGCTGACCGGGACACCGTTCGCGACAACGACAAGGGGCAGATCGTCGCGGTGACGCGACTGATGTCTCAATCCCGTGCTGACCGGGACACCGTTCGCGACTCCTACACCTGGGCCCCGTACGAAGTCCGGCACGGATGGGTCTCAATCCCGTGCTGACCGGGACACCGTTCGCGACCGTTGACCTCCGAGAGGTCGTCGGCGCCTTCGTAACGCAGTCTCAATCCCGTGCTGACCGGGACACCGTTCGCGACGGGCGAAGGAAAAGGACCGCCCCGCCGTCGAGGACTTGTCTCAATCCCGTGCTGACCGGGCAGGGCGGCGTCCTCTAAACTGCTTCATTTTCAGTTAATCCGCGCGTGAGCAGGTGAAGCAGATAGTCATTGTCCCAACCGGCCTTCTTCTGCTTCCCGCGTACGCCGCGGTCGGTGGTGTCGTCTCGCTTGATCAGCATCAGCGCCATCCGGCGAAGGGCCGCAAAGTTCGTGGCGCTGTGTGGATCTCGGATCATGCAGTCGTCTTCCCGCATCTGGACGTCGAGGATCCAGTGCAGACCGTTCTCGACGCTCCAGTGCTCGCGGATGACCTCGGCGAGGCGCCTCACCCGCGGTGGCAGGCTGCTCAGGTAGAAGTGGGTCCACTGCTGCACTGTCCCATCGGTCAGCACCCGCGTTCGGCGGATCATCACCACCGACTGAATCCCCGGCCAGTGCGCGGCGATCTCGCCGAGCGCCGAGGCCGCCACGACCCACACGTCGCGCACCTCGTCGCGCCCGTGACCGTGGTCCCGCGTCTGGAGATGACGCACCCGCACGCCCTTGAAACCGTCGGCCTCGGCCGCCTCGAAGAAGCCGCGAACGCCCAGGTAGAACTTCTTCCGATTGGCCTTCAGCGTGATGACGTAGTCCGCGTGCCGATCGATCACCTTCTGGGCGGTCTCCTGCGCAGTGTTGCCCGCATCCATCGTCACGATGGCCCCCTGCAACTCCAGCGTGTCGAGCATCGCGCGAATCGCCGCGCCCTCCTCCGGCGCTCCCTCCACGGCCTCCTTGGCCAGCAGGAGGTGCTGCGCACCGACCCAGGCATGGACCTGATGGAGCGCCGTGCGGCCGAACCCCTTGCGCAGCGCGCCACGCAGGGCCTTGCCGTCGAAGGCCACGACCTGGCCCTTCACCGACGCGGCGAGGCTCTGCACCCAGCTGCGCATACAGGCCTCGAACGCGCCCGGCAGGATCGCCTCGAACACGCGCCGGAAGACCTTCTCCTTGGGCGGGCGACCGGGCATCTCCAGAAACGTTGCCAGCCACGACGCCTTGGACGCCGCGAACGTCGCCAGATCTTCCCACCCCTCGGCGCCACACATCACGCCCAGCAGCGCGATCACCAGCACCGTCTCCAGCGGGTACGAACTGCGACCGACGACCCGTGGGTCACGCAGCGGCGCGAAGTGACGAGTGATGGCAGGGACACCCTTCGGTGGACTAGAGCTCCGCATGGCCCCGTCTACCTCGACCACTCACGAATTCAAGCGATTTTGAGGACGCCGCCCTGCCGGTCGCCTACTCCGAATCCCAGGGACTTCGCGCTCCGTTGACTTCAAATGCGTGGGCGGACTAGCTTCCGCCGCCGCCGTGGCCCAAGCACCGGCCCGGAGGTCTCGAGCAATGGCAATGGAGCGCAAACCCGAGTGGCTGAAGGTCCGCGCGCCGGGCGGAGAGCGCTACACGCACATCAAGGAGACGCTCCGTCGCTACGACCTGCACACGGTCTGCGAGGAGGCGCGCTGCCCCAACGTGGGCGAGTGCTGGGGTAGCGGCACCGCGACCATCATGATCCTCGGGGACGTGTGCACCCGCGGGTGCCGCTTCTGCGCGGTGACCACGGGCAACCCCCGCGGCGCGTACGACCCGCGCGAGCCCGAGCACACTGGCCGCACCATCGCCGCCATGGGGCTCGAGTACGTGGTCATCACCATGGTCGACCGCGATGACATGCTCGACGGCGGCGCCGCCCACGTGGCTGAGACGCTGCGGGCCATCCGGGCGCACAGCCCGGAGATCCTCATCGAGGCGCTGCTGGGGGACTTCTCGGGCAACCTCGACGACGTGGCGACGACGGTCACCGAGGGGCGGCCCGACGTGTTCGCCCACAACGTCGAGACGGTCGAGCGGCTGCAGCGCACGGTGCGCGACGCGCGCTGCTCGATGGAGCGCTCGCTCGCAGTGCTGCGCCACGCCAAGGCCGTGTCGCCGGAGACCTACACCAAGAGCTCGATTATGGTGGGGCTCGGCGAGACGCGCGACGAGGTGCTGGAGACCATGCGCGCGCTGCGGGCCGTGGACGTCGACGTGCTCACCCTGGGGCAGTACCTTCGGCCGACGCCGAAGCACCATGAGTTGGTGCGGTACTGGACCCCGGAGGAGTTCGACGCGCTGCGCGACGAGGGGCTCGCGATGGGCTTCAGGTACGTGGCCTCCGGGCCGCTCGTGCGATCGAGCTACCGGGCCGCGGAGGCGTTCCTCCGAGGGCTGTTGACGAAGACGACGGGACCCGTGGAGAGCAGTGCGGCGCGGCCGCACCGGTCTCTCCCGGTGCTCCCCTGACCGGCGCATTGAAGGAGCGATAGAGGGATGCAGACGCAGTTCGTGCTCGACGACGTGGTGACGGTGATCGGCCCAGACGGGGTGGCCGACCCGGCGACCGATCCGAAGCTCCCCGGCGAGACCGTGGTGAAGCTCTTCAAGCACATGCTGCTCACCCGCCAGCTCGACGAGCGCCTCGTGCTCCTCCAGCGGCAGGGGCGCATCGGGTTCCACATCGGCAGCCTCGGCGAGGAGGCGTGCATCCTGGGGCCCGCCGCGGCGCTCGGCGACGACGACTGGCTCTGGCCCTGCTACCGCGAGTTCGGCGCGCTGCTGCTCCGCGGCATGCCCATGCAGACCTACCTCGACAACATGTACGGCAACGCCAACGACGCGGTGAAGGGCCGGCAGATGCCCGACCACTACTCCGGTCGGCCGTACAAGTTCGGCTCGGTGAGCTCGCCCATCGGCACGCAGATCACCCAGGCCGTGGGCTTCTCCTGGGCGGCGAAGATGAAGGGCGACAAGAGCGTGTCGCTGGTGTTCTTCGGCGAGGGCGCGACGTCGAGCTCGGAGTTCCACAACGGGATGAACTTCGCGGGGGTCTACAAGACCCCGACGGTGTTCCTGTGACGCAACAACGGCTGGGCCATCTCGGTGCCCGCGGACCAGCAGACGGCCTCGCAGACCTTCGCGCAGAAGGCCTTCGCGTACGGGATGACGGCCGTGCGCGCCGACGGCAACGACCTCCTGGCGATGGTGAAGGTCACCCGCGACGCCATCGAGCGCGGGCGCAACGGCGAGGGGCCGACGCTCATCGAGGCGCTCACCCACCGGCTCTCGGGGCACAGCACCTCGGACGACCCGAAGGCCTACCGCAACGAGGCCGAGATGAAGGCCGAGCGCGAGAAGGACCCGGTGCCGCGGCTGCGCGCCTACCTCGTGGGCCTCGGGCTCTGGGACGACGCGCAGGAGAGCGCCTGGGCCGAGCAGGTCGACGGGGAGATCAAGCGCGCCGTGGAGACGGCGGAGAAGACCGCGGCCCCGG
>CAIOSS010000454.1 GCA_903860995.1 uncultured delta proteobacterium
CGTCGAGCTCGCGGTCGGCGGCGACCATGGCGCCGCAGGGGGCGCAGCGCGCGACGTGGGCGGTGAGCTCGCCGTCGAGGGCGCGGCGCCCGGCGAGCGCGTCGACGACCTGGTCACACCCGCTCACGACGACCTCTCCACGCCGAGGGCGCGGCGCAGGGCCTCGTAGCCGCGGTGGGCGCGCACCTTGAGGTTGCTCGCGGTGATGCCCGCCACGTCGGCGGCCTCGGCCACGGAGAGCCCGTCGACCTTCAGCAGCACGATGGCCTCGCGCTGCGGGGCCGGGAGCTGCTCCAGGCTGCGCTCCAGCTTCTCCAGCGCGTCCGAGGAGAGCGCCTCGAAGCCCTGGGGCGCGGCGGCGTCGGGGTGGGCCTCGGGGAGCTGACCGTCGGCGCTGAGGGCCTCCGGGCGACGGCGGCGGTAGCGCAGGTGGTCGAGCCAGGTGCGACGCGCGATGGCGAAGACCCAGGGCTCGACCGGAGCGCCGAGGCGGTAGGTCTCGCGGGCCTGGTGGACCTTGAGGAAGGTCGCCTGGGTGAGGTCTTCGGCGAGTCCGGGGTCGCCGCAGAGGCCGCGCAGGAAGCCCCGCAGCCGCGGCGCGAGCCGTCGGTACAGCCGCTCGAAGCCGCGCGCGTCGCCCTGGAGGAAGACCTCCATGCAAGCTTCGAGGGGGTCGTTGCGGTCGTCGGCGGACATCAGCGGGCGCGACCGTACCGCAAGGCCGAGGGCGAAGGCGTACGGAGCATGGAGGCGCTGGGCAGACACCGTAGGGTGAGTGCGCCGCGGGGGGACGGACGGTTACACCGTCAGCGCGCGATGTCGGGGTCGACCGGCCGCAGCACGCTCAGCGTGCCGAGGATGACCTGCTCGACCAGCTCGGACGAGCCCGCCTGGAGGGCCGGCGGCACGGTCACACGGTAGCCACGCTGGAGCGCGTCGAGCGCCGTCGCGTACAGGTGGATCTCCGTGATGCACCCGGTGATCTCCAGGGCGTCGACCCCGGCGGCGCGCAGCGTGGCGTCGAGCGCGGTCTCCGAGAAGCCGCTGTAGTGACGGTGCGGAACGACCAGGTCGGAGGCCTCGGGCGCGAGCTCGGGCCACACGCTGGCCCGCGGGTCACCCAGGTTGTGGTCGGGCCAGGAGAGCAGGTCGGGGTCGCCGGGCTCGTGGTGGTCGCAGAGGTACACCACCGGCTGGCCTGCGGCGCGCGCGGCGGCGAGGCGCTGCCGCATCGCCGGCACGATGCCCCGCGCGCGGCGGACCTCCAGCGGGGCGCCCGGCGTGAGGTGATCGACGAGCATGTCGACGACCACCACCGCGGTCTTCGAGCGCAGCGTGGGGAGGGCGGCGACGGCGTCGACGAAGCGGGCGCGGGCCGCGGCCGACGGGGCCACCGGGTCGAGCGCGAGGCCCAGCGACGCCACGGCCTCGCGCACCGCGTCGCCCGCCGCGCGCACCCCGGGCTGCCCCGCGAGCGCCGCGTCGACGGCCCGCGTCGGCGTGGCCGAGACGATGCGCTCGATGATGCTCTGGAGGGTGGGGTCGTCGATCATGGGTGTCGCGCGCAGGGCGCTCACGGAACTCTACGCCGCTGTGCCCGCGTCGGATTCAATGTCTCGACGCCGTGGCGCAGCAGGGATGATAGTCCATGGCCCCGATGACCGCACCACCGACCATCACCCTCCGATTCGACGCCGGCACGCTCGTGCTCGAAGGCTTCGCGGAGGGCGCGAGCGAGGGCGCGACGCTGCCCGGCTGCGTGTGGGACCCGCGGGTGCGCAGGTTTCGTACACCCGCGTGGCGCTACCGCGAGGTGCTCACGGCGCTCACCCGCATGGCCCGCGCGGGCGTCATTGTGTTCACCGACGAGGCCCGCGGGTACAACGCCCTCGCGGTGACCCACCGTGCACAGCGTGCGCCCTTCGATCACCAGCGCGAGGCCATCGCGGCGTGGCGGGCCGCGGGCAACCGGGGCGTGGTGGTGCTGCCGACGGGCTCGGGCAAGAGCTACGTGGCGGAGATGGCCATCGCGGTGGCGCAGCGCAGCGCCCTGGTGGTGGCCCCGACGCTCGACCTGATGAACCAGTGGTACGACGTGCTGGTCACGGCCTTCGGCGAGAAGGTGGGATTGCTGGGCGGCGGCTACCACGAGCCGGGCGACCTCACGGTGAGCACCTACGACTCGGCGTGGATGCACATGGACCGCCTCGGCGCCCGCTGGGGACTCATCATCTACGACGAGTGCCACCACCTGCCCGGGGCGTCGTTTCTCGGGGCGGCGGAGAGCGCGATCGCGCCCTTCCGGCTGGGGCTCACGGCGACGCTGGAGCGCAGCGACGGCCGCGAGGCGCTGCTCAACGACCGCGTCGGGGCGGTGGTCTACAGCCGCGGCATCAAGGAGCTCGCGGGCGACCACCTGGCCGAGTACTCGGTCGAGACCATCATGGTCGACCTCACCCCCGAGGAGGCCCTGGCCTACAACGAGCACCGCGAGACCTATCGGGGATTCGTCTCCTCGGAGGGAATCCGCATGGCGTCGCCCGACGGGTGGGCGCGCTTCCTCCAGGCGAGCGCGCGCAGCCCCGAGGGCCGCCGGGCGCTGCTCTCGTACCAGCAGCAGAAGCGCATCGCGCTGGCCTCGCAGGGC
>CAIOSS010000455.1 GCA_903860995.1 uncultured delta proteobacterium
ACCGTTGGCGTCGCGGGTGGTGTGCACGTTGGCGAGGTTGCCGGCGATGAGGTTCATGCGGCCGCGCTCGGCCGTGAGGCCCGAGCCCGCGACCTCGAGGGCGCTGTACACACCGGCCACCGAGAAATGTCCGCTCATCGTTGGTCCTACCGTCCGTCGCCGGCGGCCCACTGAAGGCCGGAGAGTTGTTGCGTCGCGAGCACCGTGAGCGAGTCGTAGCGGATCTGGTTGGCCGCGATCTTCACGGCCTCGCGGTCGACGCTCACGCCGTTGCCGTCGTACCCGACGGTGGCGTTGGGGTCGGCCACGACGGAGTACCGGTGCCCGGGGCCGTGCGCGAGCGGGATGTGCCCCTCGGTGCTCGCCGAGAGGGCGGTGTCCAGCTCGGACTCGAAGCTCGCCCGCCGCACCAGGTCGAGCGGGCGGAAGCCCGGGGTGTCGATCTGCGTGAGGTTGGCCGTCAGCAGGTTGTGCCGTTGGAGGTGATAGTCGAGCCCGCTGCGGATGCGCTCGGTCGTATCCAGGATGCTGCTCATGGGAAAGCCTCGCTCGGGGGGAGGTGGCTTCACGAAGCGTGCCGCCGGTCCCGGGGAGGGGTGGCCCGGGGGTTGCCCTGCGGGGGGCAGAGATGGACCCCACACGATGCTGAAACTCACCCGGCTCAACCATCACACCATCGCGATCAACCCTGATCACATCTCGTGGGTGGAGGCGACCCCCGACACGACGCTCTTCCTCATCAACGGGGAGAAGCTGATGGTGCGGGAGTCGCTCGACGACCTGATGCACGCGGTGATCGAGTACCGCCGCCTGGTGCGGATGGTCGAACCGGCGGGCGAGCCGCTGGGGCCAGTGGAGGGCGACCCCCCGCGGCTGGGCGATTCCCGCAAGCCGAGCGGGTTTCCGCGTCGGTCTGGTGATCGGGACGAGCGCTGATGCAGCCCGGACCCATCATCGGGATGGTGGTCGCCATGGTGGCCATCCTCTTCGGCAACACGCTGGAGGGCGGCCACATGAGCTCGGTCGTGGGCGGCCCCGCGGCGCTCATCGTGATCGGCGGCACCATCGGCGCGGTCATCGTTCAGTACCCCTTCTCGACACTGAAGGCTGCGCTCAAGGCTGCGGGCAATACCTTCAAGAAGCCCGCGCAGGACGCCCGCACGCTCATCGAGGAGATCGTCGGATACGCCAACCAGGCCCGCCTGGAGGGCATCCTGGCGCTGGAGAAGGTGGCCTCCAACGCGTCCGACCCCTTCCTGTCGAAGGCGCTGATGATGGCCATCGACGGCGCCGACTCCAACGCGCTGCGCGAGACGATGGAGATCATCATCGATCAGCAGGAGGAGCACGGCGAGGACGCGGCCAAGGTCTTCGAGGCGGGCGGCGGGTACGCGCCCACCATCGGGATCATCGGCGCGGTGCTCGGGCTCATCCACGTGATGAGCAACCTCTCGGACATCAACGCCGTAGGGCACGGGATCGCGGCGGCCTTCGTGGCGACCATCTACGGCGTCGGGGTCGCGAACATCCTGTTTCTGCCGCTCGCGGGGCGCATCAAGCTCCAGGTGCGCGACGAGGGCAGCCTGCGTCAGCTCACCCTGGTGGGCGTTCTCGCCATTCAGGAAGGGATGAACCCCAAGCTGGTGCGTGAGCGCCTGTCGGCCTTCCTCCACGACCACGACCCTGCTCCGGCCAAGGCCGCGCGCTCGTAGTACTACCCTCCCAAACCCCTCCCCCCCCACCCGGGGTCGGTTTAGGGGCGTCACACAAGGATCCCCCAATGGGCAGGCGCAAGAAGCACGCGGAGCACGTCAACCACGAGCGCTGGCTCATCAGCTACGCCGACTTCATCACGCTGTTGTTCGCGTTCTTCGTGGTGATGTTCTCGACCTCGCAGATCGACCAGCGGCGCCTCGGGGCCTTCTCCGAGAGTTTCGCCGGCGCCACCGGGGTGACTGTGGTGCCGCGCGGCAGCGACGGGCTCATGACCGCGACCACCAACTCCCCCCCGCCGCCCGCCCGCCGGGAGGCGACCAACCCCCAGGTGGTCTTCAGCCTCCACGACCTCGCGAACACCCTCAGCGACGTCCTCAACCGCAACGCCGGGATGGAGTCGGTACGGGTGATCCGCCGCCGCAACGACTTCGTCCTGCGAATGCCCGAGAACGTCTTCTTCGAGAGCGGTGACAACTCCGTGAAGGAGGGCGCCAACGTCATCCTTACGACCCTCGCCCGCTCGCTCAAGGTCTTCCCCATCGACATGCGCGTGGAGGGGCACACCGACGCCAACCCCATTCGCACCTCGCGCTACCGCTCCAACTGGGAGCTCTCGACCGCCCGTGCCACCTCGGTGCTCCAGGTGCTCGCCGGGGCCGCCTTCCCACCGGAGCATCTGTCCGCCTCGGGCTACGGGGAGTTCCACCCCATCGCGACCAACGCTACCGACGACGGCCGCCACCAGAACCGCCGGGTCGACATCGTGGTCTCGATCCACCGCTCGGAGAACGACGAGCCCAGCGGGGATGCAGGCGTCGACCCCCTGAACGCCATCCGGGCCGAGGTGGGCGACACCAGCGCCGCAGCGCCCGCGCTCGCCAACGCCGACGCAGCCATCGCGATCGCCACCGACGCAACCACCGCCGACGCCCCGGCGCCCGCGGTCGAAGCCCCCGCCCACCCGACCGAAGCGCCCCACGCAGCGCCAGCGCACTGACGGCCCGCCAACGGGGTGGCGGCGCGTCTCACCCGGACTGCCGCGACGCCCCTCTCCATGAATGGCAAGGGGCTGCTCCCACCTGCGCAGCTCGGGGCGAAACGCGGTCGTTCGACAGAGCCCCTCACCGTTCATGGAGAGGGGCAGCGCGGCAGCCGGGGTGAGGTCGCCCGTGGCACTCCCCTCGCAAGAAGGGTTCGCCCATGTTCCGATCCCTACACGTCGCTGCTACGGGCATGGTCGCGCAGGAGACGAACCTCGACACGATCTCCAACAACCTCGCCAACGCCAACACCCCTGGCTACAAGCGACAGGAGTCGCAGTTCGAGGACCTCATCTACCAGACGGTCCGACCGGCCGGGCCCGGCAACGGCGTCGGCGCCCCGGCGGGGGTGCAGCTCGGTTCCGGGGCGCGCGTCGTGGCCACCTCGCGGCAGTTCGGCCAGGGCGCCATCCACCAGACCGACAACCCCCTCGACGTCGCCATCGAGGGCGCCGGCTTCCTGGCGGTCAACCGCGTCAACGGCGACGTGGCCTACACCCGCGCGGGCGCCCTGCGCCTCGACTCGCAGGGTCGGCTGGTCAACGTCGAGGGCCTCCCCCTCGAGCCCGCCATCAACGTACCCATCGACTCCACCAACGTGCTCATCAGCGCCGACGGCAGCGTGAGTGCCACGCAGTCCGGTCAGCACGTCCCGACGCAGCTCGGGCAGATCCAGCTCGTGACCTTCCCCAACCCCGCTGGGCTCCAGGCGGTCGGGCACAACCTCTTCACCGTCACGGGCGCCAGCGGCGACCCCACCACCGGCACCCCGGGGCAGAACGGCCTCGGCAGCCTGATGCAGGGCTCGCTCGAGCAGAGCAACGTCGAGGTGGTGCAGGAGATGATCGGCCTCATCCGCACGCAGCGCGCCTACGAGGTCAACTCCAAGGTCGTGCAGGCCGCCGACGAGATGCTCCGCAACGCGACCCAGATGCGATGACCTTCGGGCGCACCCGACACACCGCGCTGGCCGTCCTGGCCTTCGCGCTCGGCGTGGGCCGGGCCGAGGCCTCGCCGCCGTCGCTCGTCTCGGTGACGGGCGCGCGGGTGCTCGTCGCCGACGTGGTGCGGGGAGCGCCCGCCGACGCCGCAGCGGTCGACCTCGGGCCCGCTCCCGCCGTCGGCGGATCGCGCCTCATCGACCGCGCAACCATCCTCCGCGCCCTGCGGGCGCACGCTGCCACCGAGCCCGAACACCTGCCCGAGGCCGTGCGGGTGGTGCGCCTCTCCCGCTCCGTCTCCGCCACCGAGCTTGAGCGCCTCACCCGCACCGGCCTAGGCGCCCACCCCCTCCCCCGCGGCGCCGCCCTGACCGGCGTCCGCGCCTCCCGCGGCCTCGACGTCGCCGCCGGGTGGGACGCCGTCACCGCCGAGCTTCCCAGGCTCCCCCGCCGCGCGGGTGCCCTCTCGACCACCGCGCTCGTGACCTTCCGCGCCGGCGCCGACGTCCTCGCCCGGGCCTCGGTGCAGGTCGACCTGATGCTCCCCCCCACCGCCGCCGCCCCGGAGCTGGCCCGCGGCGCCGCCGTCACCCTGGTGGTGCGCCAGGGCCTCGTCGAGATCCGCGTTGGCGCCAGCGCGGGCGCCGATGCTGACGTGGGCGACACCCTGCCGGTGATCCTGCGCCCCTCCGGGCGGGTGCTCCGGGCGCGGCTCATCGAGCGAGAGACCGCCCTCGCGGAGGACGGACCGTGACCCGCCCCGCCGCCGCCGCCCTCGCCGCCTGCCTCGCCCTTCACAGCGCCTGCGCCACGCGCGCGCTCACGATGCCCCCGGCCCGTCGGCGCGACTACAGCACCGGGGCCTACGCACAGGCTGATCCGGCGTCGCGGCCGGGCAACGGGTCGCTCTTCAGCGAGGCAGTGGCGGGCTACCTCGAAGACACGCGCGCGGTGCGCGTGGGCGACCTCGTGGTGGTGGTCATCGACGAGCAGGCCAACGCCCGCGGCGGGGCGACCACCCGCACGCTCCGCGAGTCGAGCCACGAGATGGGGCTCACCAACCTGATGGGGCTTATCCCGGCGCTGCGCACGGCGTACCCCGAGCTCGACCCCACGCAGCTGCTGGCCTTCGCGAGCCGCACCAACTTCAACGCCGACGGCAACACCGCGCGCACCGGCGCCCTCGACGGTAACGTTGCGGTGCGCATCGTGCGCGAGATGCCCAACGGCGACCTCTTCCTGGAGGGCACCAAGACCGTCCGGGTCAACAACGAGCAGTACCACCTGTACATCTCCGGCCTGGTGCGCCGCGCCGACATCACCCGAGAGAACACCGTGGCCTCGTCGCGCATCGCCGACGCCCAGGTGGAGTTCAGCGGCGAGGGCGAGGTGGCCGACACCCAGCGCCGCGGCTGGCTCATGCGCCTCCTCGACGTGATCAACCCCTTCTGAGCGCCGTGCGAACCACCCCCCTCCTCACCGTGCTCCTCGTCGCCTTCGCGCTGCTCGCGCGCCCGGCGGCCCTTCGCGCCGAGCACCTCCGCGACCTCGCGGACGTCTCCGGCGCCCGCGGCAACCAGCTCCTCGGGTACGGCCTCGTGACGGGCCTCGCCAACACCGGCGACGACCTCAACGCCCCCTTCACGGCCCAGTCGGTCATCGCGATGCTCCGGCGCCTCGGGGTGCAGGCCGACCCGAGTCAGTTCCGGCTGCGCAACGTCGCGGCAGTGATGGTCACGGCCAACATCCCCGCCTTCGCCCGCCAGGGGACCACCCTCGACGTCACGGTGTCGTCCGTCGGCAACGCCCGCTCGCTCGCGGGAGGCGTGCTGCTGCAGACCGTCCTGCGCGGCGCCGACCAGCGCGCCTACGCCCTCGCCCAGGGCCCCATCACCACCGGCGGCTTCTTCGCCCAGGGCTTCTCCGGTACCACCGTCCGCAGCGGGACCATCACCGTCGGTCGCATCGCGGAGGGCGGCACCGTCGAGCACGAGATCCCGGTCAGCCTGGTGACCGACGGCTCCCTCCGGCTCAACCTCCGCCGGCCGGGCTTCACCGTCGCGTCGCGCATCGCCGCGGCGGTCAACCAGCGCTTCGGGGTCGGCACGGCCAGCACCCGCGACAGCGGCGCGGTGTCGGTGCGCGTGCCCGAGGGCACCGAACTCGTGGACTTCATCGCCGGGCTCGAAGACCTCGACGTCGCCCCGGTGCGTCAGGCCCGGGTGGTCATCAACGAGCGCACCGGCACCATCGTCGCTGGCGGCGACGTGCGCATCTCCCCAGCGGTGGTGGTGCACGGCAACATGACGGTGGTGATCCGCGAGGCCCCGACGGTGGTGCAGCCCAACGCCCTGGCCGGGGGCACGACCGCCGTAGTGCCCAACAGCACCGTGACCGCCACCGACCCGCCGCCGAGCGTGACCTACCTCACCGGGGCCCCCACCCTGGCCGACGTCTCGTCCGCCCTCGGGCGCCTCGGGCTGCCGCCGCGCGTACTGGCCAGCGTACTGGAGGCCCTCCGTGGGGCCGGGGCCATCGAGGCCGAAGTGGAGATCCAATGACCAACCCGATCAACCCCAGCGTGGCGGTGGGCCTGGCTTCCCCGACCGCCCCGACGGACGCCGCCCGTGCGCCCGAAAGCGACCTGCACCGGGTGGCCAGCGAGTTCGAGGCCATGCTCCTGCGGCAACTCTTGCACACCGCGAAGATGGGCGGCGCCGCGGGGAGTTACGGGGACATGGCCGTCGACGCCCTGGCCACCGGCATCAGCCAGGCGGGCGGAATCGGGCTTACCCGGCAGCTGGAGGCAGTGCTGGCCGGACAGATCGCGCACTCCGGGACGGCGCAGATGATTTCTCGTTCAAGTTCTGACGGAGGTGGGCGTTCTGGTGCAGGTCCAGACACTCCCTGAGACTCTGAGGATCGAACCATGCGCATTCCCTTCGTATCCCCCACCCCCGGTCTCGACCCTGCGAAGGGCCCCGTCCGTCCCAACGCCAAGCCCGCGGGCGGCGCCGACGACGCGGCGGACGAGAGCGTGCATGTGCGGGTGTCGGCGAAGAGCCGTGAGCTCTCCATCGCGTCCGAAGGTGACATCGACGCCGCGAAGGTCTCGCGGCTCAAGGCCTCCATCGAAGCGGGAACCTTCCGCATCGACGCGAGGGAGATCGCGGAGCGCATCGCCCGCGGCGGCTGAGCAGGAAAGAGGTTGTCTGATGAGCCCGGAGCAGTTGTTCGGACGATTCGATCGACTCCTGGAAGAAGAGCGGGCGGCCATCCGCCGCCTCGACGGCGGTCGGGTTCACGACATCGCCGCGGAGAAGGCTGACCTCTTTCTGGAAATCCGCGAGAACATCCGGGGGCGCTCCGACCTCGCCCTGCGTTTCGGTGAGTTGGCCGCAGGGCTGCGACGCAACGCGGTGCTCCTGGCCCATGCCCGCGATTGCCTCCGCGACGTGCTCTCGGCCTTCCACGACGGCAGCCCCGCCACCCCCTACGCCCCGGCGGTCGCGTCGTCGGGCCTGTCGGTCCGGGGCTGAGCCGCACAATGCCCTCCCTCTTCTCTCTCCTCGGCGTCGCCCGCGACGGCATGCAGGCGCAGTCCGCCGGGGTGTCCGTCACCGGGCAGAACATCTCCAACGTCAACACCCCCGGCTACGTGCGCCGGGGCGTGGTGCTCTCCGCCAGGGCCTTCGGCCAGGACAGCACCGGTGGCGTCTCCGTCCTGGGCATCGCCCGCTCGTTCAACCGCTTCGCCCACACCCGCGTCGTCGAGGAGCATGGCCGCCGAGGCGCCGCTGCCGCCCGCGCCGAGGCCCTCACGGCCACCGAGGCCGCGCTCTCGCCCAACAGCCGCACCGTTGCCGACCGGGTCAACGCGATGTTCCAGGCCTTCGACACCCTGAGCGGCGCACCCGGCGACGCCGCCGCTCGCCTGGAGGTTCTCCAGCAGGCGGGCAACCTCGCGCAGCAGGTCTCGTCGACAGCCGGCGACCTCGCCACCCAGCGCGACGAGCTCTTCACCCAGGCCCGCGGCGTGGCCGGCGAGGTCAACACCCGCCTCGCCCGCATCGCGACCCTCACCCGCGCCATCGCCGAGGCGACTGCGCTCGGCGACGCCGGGGCCGACCTGCGCGACCAGCGCGACCTGCTGGTGCAGGAGGTCGGCGACCGCCTCGGGGCGCGCTCCATCGAGGACGCCACCGGGCAGGTCACCCTGTTCTCCGCGGGCACCGTGCTGGTCGAGGGCAGCAACGCTTCATCGGTGACGGTGAGTCTCGACCCCGCCAACAACCTCCGACTCACGGTGGCGCAGCCCGGCGGGGCGACCACCGACGCCACCGCGGGGATGACCCAGGGCTCCCTCGGCGGGCTGCGCGAGGCCCGCGACGTCGACATCGTTGCCGCCCAGACCTCCCTCGACCAGTTCGCGTTCGACCTCGCCACCGCGGTCAACACGGCCCACGCCGCGGGCTTCGGCCTCGACGCATTGAGCGGGCGCAACCTCTTCGCGGCCCCCGCCGCGGTCGCCGGGGCGGCCCGCGCGATGGCCCTCGACCCCGCCGTCGTGGGGCAGCCCGACCGGGTCGCCGCCGCGGCCGCCGCTACCGACCTGCCGGGCGGCAACGACGTCGCGCTGCG
>CAIOSS010000456.1 GCA_903860995.1 uncultured delta proteobacterium
CCAGCTGCACCTGCGCCTCATCATCAACCGCGCTCTCACCCTGGAGGAGACCCTCGACGTGCCGGAGGTGGTGGTCGCCGCGGCCGCCCCCACCGCCCGCGTCGCGCCGCAGCCGACGGTGCAGGTGCAGGTCATCCGCGCGGCGCAGCCCTTCCACCACCCCGAAGACGACGAGGTGCCCACCGACGAGGACGAGTGACGCGGTACGATGGCGCGATGAGGTCGTGCGTCGCTGCTGTGTCGCTGTGTCTCCTGGGGTGCATCAACGTCACGCCGCCCTTGCCCCCGCCCGACGCCGCGACCGCCGACGCGGTGCCCGACGCCGCGTTCGTCCCCGATGCCGGGGCGGTGCCCGACGACGCGCCCGCGGAGGTCGTCGACAGCGGCCCGCCGTGCCCCGCGGCCCTGGGTGCCCCGACGCCCCGCACCGCCGTCCCCCCGCGCGGCCCGATGGACGACGCGCTGCGCATCAACCACCTCCAGGCCAAGGGGACGCACAACAGCTACCACCTGCGCCCGGCCATCATCGGGCCCGACTGGGACTACTCGCACGCCCCGCTCGACGAGCAGCTGGAGTCCCAGGGGGTGCGGGCGCTGGAGCTCGACATCCGATGGGACGCGCGGTGCGGGCGCTTCCGGGTGTTCCACCTTCCCATCCTCGACCCGCGCACGACCTGCGACCTCTTCACCGACTGCCTCGCGCTGGTGCGCCGCTGGTCCGACGCGCACCCGGCGCACCACCCGCTCTTCCTCCAGATCGAGCCCAAGGACGCCTGGGACGCGCCCACCACCGAGCTCCGCATGACGGCCATGGAGGCGGAGATCCTGTCGGTGTTCCCGCGCCAGCTGGTGGTGACGCCCGACGAGGTGCGCGGCGACGCGGCCTCGCTGCCCGAGGCGATCCGCACGCGCGGCTGGCCCACCCTGGGCGCCTCGCGGGGCCGGGTGCTCTTCTTCATCGACCGCACCGACGCGCTGCGCGACGTGTACACCCACGGCGGCCGCGACCTCGCGGGGCGCCTGGCCTTCATCGACTCGGCCCTGGGCGACCCCTTCGCAGGGGTGATGGTGCTCAACAACCCCAACCGCGCCGACGTCCCCGCGGCCGTGCGCGCGGGCTACCTCGTCCGGGTCTTCTCCTGGACCGCCGGCAACGCCGTGCTCGACCCCGCCGTGACCGCCGCGGGCCTCGCCTCGGGCGCGCACATCATCAGCACCGACTTCCCCGACACGGCGCGCGGCGGCGTGGAGGGCGTGCGCATCCCGGGCGGGGCCCCGTCGCGCTGCAACCCCCTCACGGCCCCGGCGGGGTGTACCGCCGAGGCGGTCGAGGCCCTTCCCCGCTGAGGCCCGACAAGGCCCGTCGAAGCACTCCCCTTGCGTCCGCGGGATGGTGTAGGGTCCGTGCCGTCGCGTCTGGTCGCGGCGTCGCAGGGTGATTGACACCCCCAGTCAGCGCCGCTAGACCCTCGCGCGCGGAGTATCCTGTGCAGCAAGGACTTACCCAATCCTACGGTCCCGTCTTCCTGGTCATCGGGTTCTCGCTCTTCATCGCGTTGACCATGTTCACCCTCGCGACGGTGATGGGCCCGAAGAACCTCGTGCGCCCGCCGTCGCAGAGCGAGCCCTTCGAGTCGGGCAACCCGAGCTCCGGCACGCAGCACGTCAAGCTCTCGGTGAAGTTCTATCTCACCGCGATCCTGTTTGTGGTCTTCGACATCGAGGCCATCTTCCTCTACCCCTGGGCGGTGCTCTTCCAGCGCCTCGGGTGGGTCGGCCTCGCAGAGATGCTCGTGTTCATCACGGTGCTCTCCGCCGGCCTCGTCTACTGCTGGAAGAAGGGAGCCCTCGAATGGCAGACCTGAGCAAGCTCGAGACCCGCACCATCGGCGGCGGTGAGTCGGGCTTCGTCACCACCAAGTTCGAAGCCCTCCTCGGGTGGGCTCGCAAGTACTCGCTGTTTCAGTACCCCTTCGCGACGGCGTGCTGCGGGATGGAGTTCTTCTCCACCGCGTCGCCCCGCTACGACATCGCCCGCTTCGGCGCCGAGGCCCCGCGCTTCTCGCCCCGGCAGAGCGACGTGCTCTGGGTCGTCGGCACCATCTCGCAGCGCCAGGCCCCGGTGCTGCGCCGCGTGTACGAGCAGATGACCGAGCCCAAGTGGGTCATCGCCTTCGGCACCTGCGCCTCGTGCGGCGGCTTCTACGACAACTACGCCACCGTCCCGGGCATCGACAAGATCATCCCCGTGGACGTGTTCATCCCGGGTTGTCCGCCGCGCCCGGAGGCCGTGCTCGACGGTCTCATGCTGCTGCAAGACAAGATCGGCCGCTGCGACCGCACCCCCGAGACGGTGAAGAACACCCTCCTCGCCGAAGGCGCCGACGAGGCCCTCGAGAAGCTCTACCAGATCCGGATGAAGCCCTGAGATGTCCAAGCTCATTCTCGAACGCCTCAAGGCGCAGTTCGGCGCCGACGTCCTCGAGGTCAGCAGCTTCCGTGGCGACGACGTCGCCCTGGTGAAGCCCGCCCGCTGGGTCGACGTGGCGCGCTTCGTCCACGACGACCCGCGCTGCGCCTGCACCTACTTCGTCGATCTGTCGGCCGTCGACCTGTGCGACCCGCGCACCGACGACCTCGACATGGACGACCGCTTCGAGGTGTACGTCATCGCGTACTCCGTCGAGCACAAGCACCGGGTGCGTATCAAGACCCGGGTGTCCGGCGACGAGCCGCGCCTCGCCACGGTCATCCCGGTGTGGAGCGGCGCCAACTGGATGGAGCGCGAGGTCTTCGACATGTACGGCGTGCATTTCGAGGGTCACCCCGACCCGCGGCGCATCCTCACGTACGACGAGTTCAAGGGCCACCCGCTGCGCAAGGACTACCCCGCCAACCGCGCGCAGCCGCTGGTGGAGTACCGCGACGGCACCTTCAACAAGCTCGGGCCGTTTCTCCAGGACGAGGGCATGCCCCTCAACCGCTCCGCGGCGCCGGACGAACGCAACTAAGAATTCACCCCTTCCCTCTAATCCCCTCAATCGCCTGGAGCCAACGCTTTCATGGAGCCCGTAGACCTCGACTTCGAAGAGGCTGACCTCGAACTTCCGAGCGAGCCCATGACCCTGCTCATGGGTCCGTCGCACCCCGCGATGCACGGCACCATCCGGATGATCCTGAAGCTGGACGGCGAGACCGTGCAGGACGTGGACATCCAGCCGGGGTACCTCCACCGGGCCTTCGAGAAGATGTCCGAGCGAGGCACCTGGTCGCAGGTGTTCCCGTACACCGACCGGCTCAACTACGTGTCGCCGCTGCTCAACAACGTGGGCTACGCCCTCGCGGTGGAGAAGCTCCTCGGGGTCGAGGTGCCGCGCAAGGGCCAGCTCTTCCGGGTGATCCTCGGCGAGATGTCGCGCATCAGCGACCACCTCACCTGCAACGGCGCCATGGCCATGGAGCTCGGGGCCTTCACTCCGTTTCTCTGGTACCTCAAGGCCCGCGAGTGGATCTGGGAGGCCTGCGAGGAGCAGACCGGCGCGCGGCTCACGCACTCGTTCTTCCGCATCGGCGGCGCGGCCTTCCCGCCCACCGAGAAGATCCAGGCGCAGATCCGGTCGATCCTCCCGCGGACGCTGGAGGTGGTGGCCGAGGGCGAGTCGCTGCTCCTGAAGAACCGCATCTTCCTCGACCGCACGCAGGGCGTCGGCGTCCTCACCAAGGAGCACGCACTCTCGATGGGCGTGTCGGGCCCGGTGCTGCGCTCGTGCGGCATCGACTACGACGTCCGCAAGGACAAGCCCTACCTCACCTACGGCGAGTGCGACTTCGACGTGCCCGTCGGCGAGGACGGCGACACCTACGACCGCTTCATGGTGCGCGCCGAGGAGATCCGTCAGAGCTGCCGCATCATCGAGCAGTCGCTCGACCTGATGAAGAAGATCGCGCCGGGCTCGCCCGACGACGCGGTGAGCATCGTCGACCCGCGCATCGTGCTGCCCCCGAAGGACAAGGTCTACACGACCATCGAGGGCACCATCGCGCACTTCAAGCTCATCATGGAGGGCATCGACGTGCCGCCCGGTGAGGTCTACGGCTACACCGAGGCGGGCAACGGGGAGCTCGGTTTCCTGCTGGTGTCGCGCGGCGGGGGCAACCCGTGGCGCGTGCGCGTGCGGGGCCCGTGCTTCTTCTCGCTCCAGGCCGCGCACGACATGATCCGCGGCGGCATGCTCGCGGACATCATCCCCACCTTCGGATCGATCAACATGATCGGCGGCGAGTGCGACCGGTAATCGCCTCCACGAACCTCTAGAGAGTCGATCGATGCCTACTTTCAAGCTTGATGACATCGAGATCCCCTTCGAGAAGGGCGAGACCATCATCCAGGCGGCCTTCCGCCAGGGGATCGAGATCCCGCACTACTGCTGGCACCCGGGGCTCTCCATCGCCGCCAACTGCCGCATGTGCCTCGTGGAGATCGAGCCCGGCCCCGGCCAGCGCGCGATGATGCTCGACGTGCTCAAGTGGGACGCGGCGAAGAACGACTACGTCGTCGACCGCAAGCCGAAGCTCCAGCCCGCGTGCCAGCAGGCGGCCGCCGAGGGCATGGTCGTGCGCTCGGAGAACTCGCACTTCGTGAAGGACGCGCGGGCCCACGTGCAGGAGTTTCTCCTGCTCAACCACCCGGTGGACTGCCCCATCTGCGACCAGGCCGGGGAGTGCAAGCTCCAGGACTACTACATGAGCGAGCAGCGCACGCCCAAGCGCATGCTCGACGAGCCCGTGCACAAGCCCAAGGGCGTCGTGTTCGGCGACACCATCGTCTACGACGCCGAGCGCTGCATCGCGTGCACCCGCTGCATCCGGGTGTGTGACGAGCTGGCCGGCGACCACATGCTCGACCTGCGCGAGCGCGGCAACAAGAACGAGGTGGTCACCGCGCCGGGCCGCAAGCTCGAGGGCGACTACACGCTCATGACCGAGCACGTGTGCCCGGTGGGCGCGCTCACGAGCAGCCACTTCCGCTTCAAGGCGCGGGTGTGGACGCTCACGCCGGTGCCGTCGATCTGCCCGGGCTGCGCGACGGGCTGCAACATGTTCATCGACGTCGACATGCGCGAGCTGCGGGCGTACCGCAACCGGCCGCGCGACAACGAGGCCGTCAACAAGTTCTGGATGTGCGACGACGGCATGATGACGTACCAGCGCCAGACCGAGCACCGGGTGC
>CAIOSS010000457.1 GCA_903860995.1 uncultured delta proteobacterium
CCGGGGCCGCGAGGAGGCACACGTACTTGATCGATCGCGGGCCCGTTTTCACGAGGCGGTCCATGGCGGCGACGGCGCTGTTCCCGGTGGCGAGCATCGGGTCGACCACGATGACGTCGCGGTCGGCCATGTCCGATGGGACCTTGAAGAAGTACTCGATGGCCTGGAGGGTCTTGTGGTCGCGGTACAGGCCGATGTGCCCGACCCGCGCCGACGGCAGGATCTTGAGCATCCCGTCGAGGATGCCGTTGCCCGCCCGCAGGATCGAGACGATCACGACCTTCTTGCCGTCGAGCACCGGGCGTCGACGGCCTCCAGCGGGGTCTCGATGCGCTGCTTCGTGAGCGCGAGGTCGCGGGTTGCCTCGTACGCGAGCAACATCGAGATCTCCTCCAGGAGCGCGCGAAACTCGCTCGTGGGGGTCTCTCGTCGCCGCATGAGCGAGAGCTTGTGCTGCACCAGGGGGTGATCGATAACGTGGACCTTGGTCGGCATGGGGCGCGACCTTAGAGCCCCGGGGCGGTCCGGGTCGAGAAGCTGGCAGCGCTCGCGGCGCTGCGATCAGAAGTTGTTGCAGGCGTGGGTGCTGGTGGTGACCGTCGCGATCGGGGCGACGGTGCAGCCGCCGCCAGCGTCGGCGGTGACCCGGGCGACGCGCCAGAAGCTGTTGTTGGTGCAGTTGCCCGTCTGGGTGCCCGTCATCGCGGCGCTCGCGAAGGTGCTCACCGGGGTCGTCCCGCCGCCGCAGTAGACCTTGATCGTCGCGCGTCGGCCGACGCCGTTGGCGTAGTGGTGCACCCCGACGATGTAGTCCTGGCCGATGGTGGGGGTGTCGACGCGGATGTTCTCCGGGCCGTTGCGGGTGACGTTGTCGACGTCGAGCACGGCGCCCCAGGAGGTGCTCATCCGAGCGTAGTGGCAGTCGTCCGGGGTCGCGTTGAACCACCGGGTCATGTTGCCGTTGTGCATGTGCAGGTCGAGGTCGCCGTTGCCGTCCCAGGTGAGCTCGACCCGGATGCCGTGGCCCTGCGCGGTGACGTTGAATTCGCAGCTGAGCGGGGCGTTGAAGCCGTCGCGCGCGGCGACGCGGATGCGGTACGCACCCACGATGATGGGGCGGAAGGCCTCGTTGAGGCTGGTCGGGGGCGCGGGGTTCCAGATCGCCGAGGTGGCGCCGCCGGAGGGGCCCGAGACCACCGTCCAGGTCATGTCGGAGACCGTGCCCAGCGTCGCGGCCGTGAGCGCCACGGTGTTGCCGGCGAGCATGCTCACGTCGGCCGGGCAGGCGAGGCTGCCGTTGCACCCCTCGTCGACCATGCCGTCGCAGTCGTCGTCGACGGTGTTGCAGAGCTCGGTGGTGGGGGTGCCGGGCACGCAGGCCGGGACGGCGCCGCGGAGGCAGCCCACGACCGTGCGGCGGCACGCGCCCACGCCGCAGGGGATGTCCGTCACCGCGTCGTCGATGAGGGCGTTGCAGTTGTTGTCGAGGCCGTCGCACACCTCCGAGACGGTGCACGCCGAGCACGAGCCGCTGCCGTCGCAGATGCCGCTGATGGGGGGCGACCAGCGGAACGAGGTGCCCGCCGCGACGACGTTCGCCTGGTCGCTGCCCACCTGATCGAAGCGGACGCGGTCGGCGCTCTGCACGCCGATGGTGGCCCCGGAGCCGGTGGCGCGGGCGTCGCCTTCCATCGTCCCGTAGATCACCGACACGGCCTGCGAGGCCTCCTCGAGGACCACCTCGAAGCTGAGCCGCGCGCCCGCGTTGCCCGCGCCGCCGCGGTCTTCGAGGTCGGCGTTGGACCACTCCGCCACGAAGAGGCGGTCGGGCGACGCGCCGTAGGTGGCGAGGCAGACGCCGTCGCGCATCACCAGGTCGTCCCAGAACGCGAAGATGGAGTTGGGCACGGTGCTCGTGGGGAGCATCGAGTTCACCCACTGCGGGGCCGCGTCGGAGAAGGAGAGGTAGCCGTTGGCGCTCACCCGGACGCTCGTGTACGGCACGCCGTAGAACGAGAAGGTGAAGGGCAGGGGGAGCTGGGTGACGCCCTCATCGGAGCCGACGAGCACGCGCTGGCTGCCGGGGGCGGCGCAGGCGTCGACCCAGAGGGCGAGTGAGATCGAGCGCAGGTACGGGCCGCCGGGGGCGCTCTCACAACTCGGGGTGATGCCGCCCGCGGGCGACCCCGCCGGGCAGAAAGCCGCCGCGGGCTGCGTGCCGAACTCGACGCCGGTGCTGTCGGCGGGCATCGAGTCGCCCGCAGTGGGGCAGTCGACGATGAGCCGGCAGGTCGGGTCGCAGATGCCCGGGCACTGGCTGATGCCGGTGGCGATCAGCGGGGCCACGGAGGTGCGGAGGCACTCCGACCAGCGGCCACCGTCACACACGCGGATGCCCGCGCTGCAGACGCCAGCCTCGGGCGCGCCGCAGGGGACGGGCGCCGCCTCGGGGGCGCACTCACAGCCCTCGTCGGGGCGGATGCAGCGGGTGCACTCGCCGGTGAGGGTGGCGTTGGCGTCGTCGCAGTCGGGACCCGCGACGCAGCCCTGGCCGTGCAGGTCGCCGTCGAGGTCGAGGCAGGTGCCCTCCGGCAGCGGGGCGGCCGGCGGCGACTCCGGGACGAGGGGCTGCGCCACGGCGGACTGCTTGGGCGTCGCAGGGTCGGACTCGGCGACCGCCCGGCCGGCAGGCTCCACCGCTCACGAGGCAACGCCCACCGCGAACAGGACCAAACCCGAGAAGGCGAGGCGGGTGTTTGGGGTTCGAGCCATGACGGTGGATCCTCCAGCGGTCGAGACGCAAGCCGATGGGGGACCGTCTACCGACAGGGATGTCGGTAAAGGTGCTGCCTGTGTGTGCCGCCCCGCGGCTTCAGAACACGTTCGACAACCCGGTGGCGTTCGCGCAGCCAGTCGTGTCGATAGGGGACATCACTCGACCACCCTAGAGCCCTCGATCAGAGCGGTCGAGCGATCGATCACACCAAACACCTTGTAGAAAGCATTTCCGTGAGGGCTTTGGTTGCATCGTCCCACCTTCCCTACCTCCTCTGCAGTCGTAGCCACGGTGGTACTCCGTTCGACAGAACCACCCCGGGTGAGGCGCGGCGCACATCGGTGATGCGCGCGATTTCATCGAGAAACATAGAGCGCCACGCCGCGCCAGCGGTTGACAGACTTCACCCTCGTTCGCGCTCTCCGCGCTTTGAACGGGGGGCGGTCGACGGGCTTCCAGGTTTTGAGGGCAGTGTCGGGACCGCGGTCGAGAGGTGCCCGTGGGGCAGATCTCCGGGGCGGCTCAGCGGATGGCGACCGGCGTGCAACTCGGGGCGCCGTCGGTGACGGCATCCGGGCAGACGAGCAGCGCGCGCGGCGCCGCCGGGGCGGTGACGCGGCCGACGGCGACCGCGGTGACGACGGACTGATCGGCGGGGGTGATGGTGACGGTGCCGCGCAGCGGGCCCGCGCAGGGGCGCGCGGCGTCGGCGCGGATCTGAAGGGTGATCGCGGCGCCCGCGGGGACCGGGAGGTAGTGGCTCGTCTGGCCGTCGCGCTCGGCGCTCGCGAAGGCTCCGTACGCGACGTTTTCGACCACCGCGGTGGCGGGCACGGCGGGGCGCGCGGGCTGACCGGCTGCGGCCGGACGCGCGGGGGTCGCGGGGCGACAGAGGTCGACCGCGCCGAGGCCCACGATGGCGTGGAAGAAGCGGACGTGCGCGGTGCCCGCCTCTGGGGTGGCGGAGGCGTCGCCGTCGGCCGCGAGGGCGAGCGCGTGGGGCGCCGCGCCGCCGACGAGGCCGTGCGCGATGACGGTGTAGCGATGGTCGCCCTCGAGGGCGGGGGTCTGCGCCGTGAGCGCGGGCGCGGCGGTGACGGCGGCGCCCGCGGGGCGGACATGCACCGCGTGGGCGCCCGCGGACACCTCGACCGCGGGGGTGACCGTGCGATAGGCGACGGCTGTGGCGATGGGCGTGGGGAGCTCGTCGACATACAGGTCGACCGAGGCCGCGGCGCGGTCGGGCGAGGCGTGGATGACACGGAGCGCTGCCATGCGGGGCGCCTCGGCGCCGCCGCCAGGCGTGGGGTA
>CAIOSS010000458.1 GCA_903860995.1 uncultured delta proteobacterium
ACGCCGTGGTGGGCGAGCTCGCCAGCGACCTCGGCGACGATGGCGGCTCGGTGGCCGAGGTGCGCCTCGAGGCCCCGAAGGAGCCGGGGCTGCGGCGCTACGACGCGTTCACGGCGTACCTGTCGGAGGTGCAGCGGCACAAGCTGCTGACGCCCGACGAGGAGCACGAGCTCGCGGTGCGCTACGCCACCACCCAGGACGTGAAGGCCGCCGCGCGCATGGTGACGGCCAACCTGCGGCTGGTGGTGAAGATCGCCTTCGAGTACCGGCGCGCGTACCGCAACCTTATGGACCTCATCCAGGAGGGCAACATCGGGCTCATGCAGGCGGTGAAGCGCTACGACCCCTACCGCGGCGTGAAGCTCTCGTCCTACGCCGCGTGGTGGATCCGCGCGTACATCCTCCGCTTCATCCTCAACAACTGGCGCCTGGTGAAGCTGGGCACCACCCAGACCCAGCGGAAGCTCTTCTTCAACCTCAACAAGGAGAAGCAGCGGCTCATCTCGCTCGGCGTCGACCCGACCTCCGCGGAGCTGTCGCGGCAGCTCGACGTGCCCGAGCACGAGGTGATCGAGATGGACCGGCGGCTCTCCGGCTCGGACCTCTCCCTCGACGCCCCCATCGGCGACGGCGACGGCAAGCCCACCACGCGGATGGACCTGCTGCCCTCGACCACCGCGCGGGTCGACGACACCCTCGCGGGCGCCGAGATCGGCGACATGGTGCGCGAGCAGCTCGAGGCCTTCGGGGCCACGCTCATCAACAAGGAAGCGTCCATCTTCCGCGACCGGCTGATGGCCGACGAGCCTGCGACCCTCCAGGAGATCGGCGACCGGTACGGCATCTCCCGCGAGCGCGTGCGGCAGCTGGAGAAGCGCCTCCAGGACAAGCTCCGGGTCTTCCTCAAGGCCAACCTCGGCGAGGCGATGGACCTCGGTGGTTGAGCCGCGCGCGGGCGCCCTGCTGGTCGTCGCGACCCCCATCGGCAACCTCGAGGACATCACCCTCCGCGCCCTGAAGGCCCTGCGCGCCTGCGACGTGGTGCTCGCGGAGGACACCCGCCGCACCCGCGCCCTCCTCCTCGCCCACAGCATCGACCGGCCGCTCGAGCGCCTCGACGACCACGTCGTGCGCACCCGCGGCGCGGAGATGCTCGACCGCGTGGCCGCGGGCCAGACCTTCGCGCTCGTGAGCGACGCGGGCACGCCGATGGTGAGCGACCCGGGCGCGGCGCTCGTGCGGGCCGCGGTCGCCCGCGGGGTGCGCGTCGAGGCGCTGCCGGGCCCGAGCGCGGCCCTCGCGGCGCTGGTGGTGTCGGGGCTCGCGGGGGGGGGGTTCCGCTTCGTGGGCTTCCTGCCGAGGGAGGGCAGCGAGCGGCGGGCGGCGCTCATGGCCGCCGCGCGCGACCCGCTGCCGACGGTGATCTACGAGTCGCCCGACCGCACGGGTGACACCCTCACCGCGCTGCGCACCGTCTGCGGCGACGAGCGCCGCGTGGCCCTCTGCCGCGAGCTCACCAAGCTCTACGAGACCGTCGTGCGCGACACCCTCGGAGGGCTCGTCGACGCCCTCGCCAGCGGCGCCGTGGTCGTGCGCGGCGAGGTGTCCCTCGTGCTGGAGGGCGCGCCGCCCATCGCGCAGGGCGCGGGCGACGAGCCCTCGCCGCAGGCCTCCCTCGACGCCGCCCTCGACGCCGCGCAGGCCGCCGGGCTCAAGCCCGCGGACGCCTCCCGCGAGGTCGCCCGGGCCCTCGGCCTGCGGCGCGCGGACGTGTATGCCCGGGTGCTCGAGCGCTCCGCCCGCGGCTGAGACCGGGCGCGCTACATCCCCACCTGGAGCATCGCCCCGCCTCGCAGCGGCGCCACCCCGAAGCGCAGCGGCAGGTCGCGCGCGGCGCTGTGCTGCAGGTACGCCGAGCGATCGGCCTCCGAGGGCGAGGCCGCGAACCACGCCAGCGCCCCGCCCGCGATCACGCCGATCGCCATGCCGACGCCGATGCCCGGCACGGAGTCTGAGCCCGCGCCGAGGGACGAGCCAAGCATTCCCCCGAGCGAGGCGCCGACGTCGACCCAGCGGGTCTGCCCCGGGGTGGGCTTGAGCGCGTCGGCGGTGAGCAGTGCCAGCACCACGCCCACGCCCTCGCCGATGAGCATCCCGCTGGCGATCGTCTCCGGGCGGGCGTCGTCGCCGTCCCGGGTGAGGCTCAGCCCGAGGCCGACCATGGAGCCCCACAGGCCCGCGGTGGTGACCCAGCTCACCGAGCCCGGGAGCGCGTCGACGGCGTGCGCCAGCCCGAGCGCCGCCCCGATGCCGAGGGTCGCGCCGCCGAGCGCGAGGCCCCACCCGTCAGCGGCGGCGTCGGGCTGGGCGTAGATGGCCGCGGCCGTCCCGGCGAGGGAGCCCAGCACAAGGCCCGAGTTGAAGGCGTAGCCACGGCCGCGGCGCACCGCGCGCGAGCGGTCGAGCACGATCGCGCCCACGAGGCCCGCGGAGAGGCCCGCCAGCGGGAGCGCGATGCGCAGGGCGTTGCGACGGTCGTCGGTCACCGCGAGGCCGCCCCAGGTGCCCAGCATGAGCCCGTAGCTCGCCGTCGAGACGTAGAGGGTCAGCACCTCGAAGCCCTCGATGGTGCCGGGGGGTCGCTCGGGCAGGAGCCGCCCGGGCGCCCCGAAGGCCCCCATGGTCGGTACGACCGGAGCGACCGGCACGCCGCCCAGCGCCACGGCGCGCAGCGCCTCCAGGGACCGATCGGTCGCAGCGCCGACCGCGCCGTCGAGGAAGCCCCGCGCCCCGGCCTCGTCCCAGCGCGCGAGGCGCTCGACCGCGCCGTCGATGATCCGCGCCCGCGAGACCTCGTCGGAGGGCGGCGGCGGCGGCAGGTCTTCCCCGCCAGCGAGGGGCGGCGCCGGGGTGGCGGACGGCGGGAGCGCACCGCCCGTCGGCAGGCCGGGCCGCGCGCGCCCGTTGGCGAGGCGGAAGAGCACCGCCACGGGGTCGTAGCCGCGCACGTCGACCCCGCGCTCCTGGGCCAGGCGCCCGAGCAGCGCGGCGGCCTGCT
>CAIOSS010000459.1 GCA_903860995.1 uncultured delta proteobacterium
CGAACACGTAGGCGATCGCGGTGTAGGCCGCGAGCGCGCCGGGAAACGCCGAGAGGCGGTTAGAGCCGCAGCACCTCGTCGACGTGATCGGGCACGAGGAGGCCCACCGCGGCTCGGAAGGTGGCCTCGTCAGGAATCTCCAGGTTGCGCGTGAACACCGCCCCCTCGTCCTGGTTCGACCCGGTGATGAAGGGCACGCGGTGGAAGCGTCCGGCGCGCAGGGCCGTCCACGGCGGCTCCGGGACGACGTACCCGTCCACGATGGGCTGGTAGCGGGCGCTGAAGCGCTCGAGTTCGGTGGGCCTTGGCGCCGCGGCGAGCACCTCCTCGACCGAGCGCGAGCGCAGGCAGGCGGCGACGTCGGGCGCGGCGTCCCAGCCGAGGGCCTGCGCGAAGAGGCGACCCTGCGAGACGGCCAAGGCAGCGTCCCGCGAGCTCTTGCGCATGCTTGAGGGTAGGCGTACGAGGGATGACAGGTGCTTCGGTAACTGGAGCGGATCCGTGCCAGCGAGGGCGCCGCGTTGGTTCGCCTATCCCCTTGATTTCAAGCGGTGGAAGGCTTGGTTCGCGGCACTTGCACCCCGTGGTGACCTGACTGAACTCTCGGGTGAGCATGTTGCAAGCATGGTGAGTGACCGACTTTTACAGGCGTTGATGCACAACCACTCGAACGACACGAAACTAGACCTTGGCACCGTGCTGTCTGAGCATCATGTGACGCGCAGTCACCTTTGGGTGGTGGCGTACATGATTCTGGGTGCGCTGACTCCCACGGTCTGGCTGGCCGTGGAGCAAGCGCGTGCCTTCGCCCGGCAGGTGCCACTGGATAAGGTGGGTTTACGGGTGGGCCTGGCGGTGTTTGGCGCAGCGTTCGCGTTCTGGCGGGTTCGGGAGCATCTGCACCAGCCCTGGCGTGGCGCACTCGTCAGGGTCTGTGAACAGGGCTTGCACCTGCAGGGCCGCGACAGATCGCAGTCGTGGCGGTGGACCGAGATACGCAGGGCGCGGGTCGAGACAGCCCAACAATCCGTTCGAACGCTGACGCTCGAGACGGCTGTCGGTGAGCAGTGCCTACCCGAGGGTCTGTCGGACATGTGGGAACTGGTAAACGCGTTTCGACGCCACGGACTGATCGACGAGGCAGCCCTTCCGCGGAGTTGGCAGTCGCATCGACCCTGACTGATGGCGTACTGCAGAGACGTGCAGGCAGTGACAGGCCGGCACTGGATGCCCGTGGGCCGATTACCGATTCAGACGCTGCCGGATCAACGTGTCGGCGTCGGCGGGCCAACCGCTCGCGAAGCTGTGTGTGTGCGCGGGTGCTAGGGTGTCCAGGGACCGCGAGAAGTGACGCTGTCTCGTCGCTACCTCATCCAGCAGGCTGCCCACCCGGGCCTCGACCTCTGCAGCGCATAGGGCCTCCAATGGGGCACCCCCGCCCGGCACGGATTCGCTCGGGTTTACAGAGAACCCATGACCCGTAGTACCCGCTCCCGCGACTGTTGGCAGGAGTTCCCGGGACGCCGCCTTGGCGCCCACAGCGAC
>CAIOSS010000460.1 GCA_903860995.1 uncultured delta proteobacterium
CGCTCGGCCGCCGCGTGCTGATCGAGGATCACCACCCCGCTCTCGCCTTCGCACACCAGGAACATCCGGCGCAGCTGGCCGACGTAGCGCAGCGCGCCGAAGCTCGAGCCGTGGAGTTCGCTACGCGCCGCGGCGGCGTCGACGGGCCTCCCCTCGCCCACGGTCGGGCCCGCCGGGCCAGGGCGCCCCGCGTCGGCGTACCCGACCGGTGGATAGGGTGCGGCCGCGAGGCGGGCCCACGGGTCGGCGGCGTCGGCGGGCGCCGTGACGAAGGCCGCGAGCGCCTGCGCGTCGAGGGGCAGCCGGGGTGCCGGCTCGCGCGCCGGGACGCTGGGAAGCTCTGGCCGGTCGGGCACGATCGCGCCCTGGAGCGCGGGGCCCGGCGACAGGTGGTCGGTCCAGAAGTCGCGCGGGCGGGTGACGGCGTGGGCCCACGGGGCGCTCGCGGCGGCGTCGCGAAGCACGCTCATCACGGCCTCGAAGACCTGCCCCTGCGAGGCGAAGCGCACCTCGGTCTTCTGCGGGTGCACGTTGACGTCGACGTCTTCGGGGGGGACCTCGACCAGCACGGCCCCGGCGGGGTAGCGCCCGGACTCCAGGGTCGAGCCGTAGGCCTGGGCGACCGCGCGGAGGAGCAGCCGGTCCTTCACGTGCCGGCCGTTGACGTAGAGCATGAGGTGCGAGGCCCCGCTGCGGGCGCGCTCCGGAGGCCCGAGCAGCCCCACCACCCGCACCCGGCCGCGCGAGCCCCGCAGCTCGGCCAGCGGCTCGTCGGGCAGCACCTCCCGCACTCGCGCCGCCACATCCGCGTGCCGGAGAAATTCCCGCACCACCTTGCCGTCGCGCCGCAGGACGAAGCGCACCTCGGGCTTCGGGATCGCCAGGCGCACCAGGGCGTCGGCGCAGGCCGCCCCCTCGGTCTGCGGCGTGCGCATGAACTTCCTCCGCGCGGGGGTGTTGTAGAACAGGTCCTCGACGCACACCGTGGTGCCCTCGGCGCAGCCCGCCGGGCGCAGCGCCGCCGGGGCGCCGCCCTCCACCACGGCCTCGTTGCCCTCCGCCGTGCCGCGGGCCCGGGAGGTCACCCGGGTGCGGGACACCGACGCGATCGACGGCAGCGCCTCGCCGCGGAAGCCGTACGTGCCGACCCCGACGAGGTCGTCCGCCGTACGGATCTTGCTCGTGGCGTGGCGCACGAGCGCCAGCGCAAGGTCTTCGACCCCCATGCCCACCCCGTCGTCGGTGACGGCGACCCGCGCGAGCCCTCCGCCGTCGATGGACACGGTCACGGTGGTCGCGCCCGCGTCGAGGGCGTTCTCGACCAGTTCCTTCATCACCGACGCGGGGCGCTCGACCACCTCTCCCGCGGCGATCTGGTTGGCGACCTCGGGCGGGAGCAACGCGACGGCTAACACCGCGCGAAACTATCACGGTCGCCGCGGTTCGTTCGATTGACCCCCAAACCAGCGCGATGCTAGCGTCGGACGGCGCGGTTGGTGGTTGATGGTCCGCGCGACGACCCCAATGAAGTACTGCCCCAAGTGCAACAGCCAGTACGACGAGGGCGTCGTGTTTTGCATGCGGGATGGCAGTACTCTCAAGTCGAACCCGGGCTCCGCGACGATCAAGTCGCCGGGGATGACCCTCTCCTCGGGCCGCGCCTCGGCGCTCGGCTCGAGCGCGCTGCGCAGCAACACCCCGCGCACCAACACCCCGCGCCCCAACGCCCCGCGCCCCGGCCCCTCCAACGCCGCGCTCGCGCTCAGCCTCGATCACTACGCCGACGAGATGCCCGCCGACGGGCTCACCCGCGAGGTCGAGATCACGCCGCAGCATCCGCAGGGGCCGCCCGAGGATGACATCGTCCCCGGCAGCGAGCTCGACCCCTACGCCGACAGCCCGACCCTCGCCGTCGCCACGTCCTTGATCACCGTGAGCCATCCTCCCGACGGCCCCGCCCGGCCGCGGCCGACCGCGGGCCTCGAGCCCGGGCGCCCGGTCCCACCGCGGCCCGCACCGGTGAATGAAACGAAGAAGTCACCTACGCCCGCGGAGTCCTTCGCCACCGGGGACACCACGCCGCCGACATCCCCCCGCGACGGCACTCCCCCGGAGGGCACCTTCGGCGGCGAGCCCGAGGAGCCCGACCTGTCGGGTCAGACCGTCGCGGGCCGCTACCGGGTGATCCGC
>CAIOSS010000461.1 GCA_903860995.1 uncultured delta proteobacterium
CGCCGATCAGCAGCCGCGCCTCGAGGCGGGCGCGCAGCAGGTCGCCGTCGCGGAGGGAGCCTCCCGGCAGGATGAGGTCGGCCCGCGCCCGGGGCGGTTGGTGATCGGCGACCTGTAGCGCCGTCGAGGCGAGGGCGGCGCGGTCCGCCGTTGTGGCGTGGAGCACCACGGTGTAGGCGCCGGGTCGCGAGGTCCGCGGGACCTCGAAGTCCGCGCTCACCGACCCGAAGCGCGAAGTCCTCCGTCGCAGGGCGGTCACGGCCCCGTCGGGGCCGACCAGCTCGAGCTCGGTCCACCGACCGCCCACGGCCTGCAGCCCGCCCGCGCGTCGACGGCGCAGCACGCCGACCGCGTGCAGGCGCTCGCCCGGACGCACCACTCCGCGGTCGGTGTACACCATCGCGAGCACCCCGCCGGTCGCGGCGGAGACCGGCGTCGTGCCCTCCGTCAGCCCGAGTCCCCCCGGGCGGATCGATCTCCGTGGATCGAGCACCAGCACCGATCGGTCATCGCCTCGGCTGCCGTGCACCGTCACGCCCTCGTCCACGCTCACCACCCCAGGCCGCGCGAACCAGGCGAGTCCAGCCGAGTCCGTGCGTGCCCGCTGCGTCCGTTCGTCCGCGCCGGTCACCCGCACCTCGACGCCCTCCATCGGCACGGCGTGCGCGATCGAGGTCGCCCACACCAGCACGCCGTCGCGCAAGGCCTGCGCGTGGAGGCCCAGGTCGGTACGCTGGACGAGCGCGCGCGCCGAGGCGCCGCCCGGAACCCGATCAGCGGTGACCTCGACGACCCGCATCCGCGCGCCCTCTGGTGCCTCGCTCCAGCGAAGCCGTCCGGAGGCCCAGCGATTGGCGCGCGCTCCGGGAAGCGCGACCGCGAGCGGGCTCGAACGCCAGCGCGCCGCCTCTTCGGGCGCGCCCCGCACGAGCCGCTGGGTCGCGGCTCGCTCCTCCTCCCCGGGCGCGATGTCCCGCAGCCACACCTGACCGTCGGCCACGTGGACCCCCGTGAGCGGAAGCTCTCCGCCCGCTTCCCGCTCCAGGGTGAGCAGCCCCTCGTGCAGGCGGACCTCGGGCGTCAGGCCGCGGCTCCGTACCGCGAGCGGGGCGAGCGTTCGGAGCGCGCTCCCCTGAGCGTCTCGCAGCCCCGACACGCGCAGCTCGTACACCTGGTCGGGCACCCAGTCGGCGGTAACTTCGAGCGACCGAGCGACGACCCGCACGCCGAGTCCCGGCACTGCCGGGCTGACCTGCACCTGCGAGCGCTCGACCGGTCCGAGCGGGGCGCTCGCGCGCATCCGCAGCGTCGCGGCGACATCGACGATCGATCCCGGCACCGCCGCGAAGGCGCAGCCCGCGGACTCGTCGCCGTTCTCGGCCGACTGCTCGGGGCACGCGACCCCTTCGATCTGCGGGGGCGGCTCGAACTCGACCTCGAGACCGGGCAGCTGCGACGCCGGGTACGAAGATGGCCAGCGCGAGGGAGCGAACGCCACGCCGACCCTGGCGCCGGGGTCCATCGCGCGGGCCAGGCGGAGGTCGAAGCGCGCGCTCCCGCCAGGTTCGACGGACCTCCGCTGGAGAGTGAACGGGAGCGAGCGCCCGGCTCCGCCGATCTCGTACACGAGCATGTCGCGCGCGAGCTCGACGGGGGCGACATCCCGCGTCGTGCCGATCGCGATGGGCGCTCCCGCTGGAATACGCGTCGCGGTCGCCGACGGATCGATCCGACCCGAGCCGTCGAACACCGCGCGGCGGATGCCCACGGCC
>CAIOSS010000462.1 GCA_903860995.1 uncultured delta proteobacterium
CACGTCATCGCCCGATGGCGTCATCGTCACCGACCGGCGTCGCCGCCGTCGCGGCGCGGACTGTACTCAATCGTTTCTCGCAAGAGAAGCCGCTTCCAAAACAAGTGCGCGAGCGCCTCGATGGGTGGGGCCGGAGTGACCACCCCGACGCTCGCGCGGGGGTCTTTGCGCTTGACGGGATTCTCCGCGCGACGGTAGCGTTCCACCGCTCGCCGCTGCGGGCGCGAGGAGATCGGTATCCCGTGAAGAGACTGGCATCGTTGGTGGGTGTTGTGGCGATCGGCCTGCTCGGCGCGACCGGCTGCGCGACCGAGGTCGTCGGCGACCCGTGCGCCCCCGGCCGACCGGGCAACGCGCCGTGTTCACCGGGGCGCGACGGCGGCACGGCGGGGTGCTTCCTCGGCACGGAGATCTACATCGAGACCCAGTCGTTGGAGTGCCGCTCCCGCATCTGCCTCGTGTACCGCTACCCCGAGGAGACCGACCGCACCGGCGCCGAGCGCCCGAAGCACGTGTACTGCACGTGCCGCTGCGGCGTCCCGCCGTCCCTCGCGGCCACCACCGAGTCGTCGGTGCTCTGCACCTGCCCGGAGACCTTCTCCTGCGTCTCCATCGCCGGCGAGCAGTACAACGAGGGCGTCCGCGGCTCGTACTGCGTGCGCAGCAGCACCGTCCAGACCGCCGCCCGCTGACCCGCTCCCGTGACGGGCTCCGGTAGCACCACCGCGCGTGGTCGCCTCGCCGAGCAGCTCGTCGCCGATCACCTCACCCGCCAGGGCTTCATCGTCATCGCCCGGGACCTCCGCGTCGGCCGCGAGGAGGTCGACATCCTCGCGTGGGAGGGCGCCACGCTGGTCGTCGTCGAGGTGCGCTCCCGTCGCGCCGGCGCGATGGTCGACCCGCTGAGCAGCCTCTCCCGCGCCAAGCAGCGGCGCCTGCGCATCGCCCTCGCGCGCTGCATGGTCGACCGCGGCGCCCGCGACGGCCGCATCGACGTGGCCGCGGTGGTCGGCGGCGCCCTCGTGGAGTACCTGCCCAACGCGGTGGATTACACCGAGACGTAAGAAATCATGAACAGCGGCCGGTGCCGAGGGTGCACATCTGGCCGGCGGGGCAGGGGACGAGGAGCGAGCAGCCGCCGCACTCCCCGGAGACGCGGTTGCAGGTGGTGCCGTTGGGGCACATCGCGGCGTTGCTCGCGCAGCCGCAGGTGTGGGTCGCGGGGTTGCACCGCAGGTTCGTGCCGCAGACCGCGGGCGTGACGGTGCAGTCGGGGATGCACACGCCGTCGCTGAGCGCGCGGCCCTCCGGGTCGGGGATGCACACGTAGCTGCCCGAGCGCGCGGCGCCGACCTCGGAGGGCGCGTCGCGGCACGGGGTGAGCGCGCCCGCGCGGTAGATGCAGCGGCGCACGCACAAGGCGGGGCCGATAAAGGGGGGGTTGACGCACACGCCGAACTCCCCGCACGGGGCGTTGGAGGTGCAGTTGCGCGCGGTGGTGTAGCCGCCCGGAAACAACGAGCTGGGCGCGCAGCACGGGGCGGTCGTCGTGAGGACGGAGCACACGTTGGTGCTGCACGGCGCGCCCACGACCGGGGTCGCGACGCCGGGGCAGGTGGAGGTCGAGCTGTCGGTGGGACAGCACCGCTCCAGGCGACACTCGAAGCCGCTCGGGCAGAGGCCGAGCCCGGTGCCGTCGGCGGCGCCGCAGCGGATGGCGCCGTCGCGGTCGAGCTCCGGGACGGCGCAGCTCACCAGCAGCGCGGCGGCGAAGAAGAAGCGGCGCGCGCTCACTGCGCACCCCCGACCGCGAGCCCGAGGCCGAAGGGCGCCACGGCGATGCGCGGCGCGGCGCGCAC
>CAIOSS010000463.1 GCA_903860995.1 uncultured delta proteobacterium
CACGGACGGGCGCTACGGCGACGGGGCGCAGCACCTCTTCGTGGTGTTGCTCCCGCCCGGCGTCGAGCGCGCGGCGGTGATGGCGTCGATGCGCGGGGCGGGTGTCCAGACCAGCGTGCACTACCCCCCGACGCACCGCTTTGCGGCCTACGCCGACGTCCCCGCGGCGCTCCCCCGCACCGACGCCGTCGCCGACCGGCTGCTCACGCTGCCGCTCGGTCCCGCGATGGGCGAGGAGCACGTCGCGCTGGTGGTGGACGCCCTCGCCCGCACCCTCGGCGCCCATCGGTAGACCGCCGCCCCGAGCGGCGCTTCCGGTCCCATCCTCGGAGCCCTTGGGGACTATGCTGGATTCGGGCGCGCGACGATGTCTGGGTCCAAACAACCCCTGACCCCGGTGCCACCTGCGCCCCGGCTCAGCGCCGAGCGGATGCAGGCGATGATCGACAACTCCTGGGACATCCTGAGCCTCATGGATGCGAAGGGGGAAGCTCATCGACAACGCCCCCGCCGCGCAGCGCCTTCATACCTTCGGGCCCGAGGAATTCGCCGACCGCAACACCTGCACCCTCGCGCAGGTGCGCTTCGCTGTGGAGCTCGACGACGACCTCCGGGCGGTCTGCGGCGACTACGGCGCCCTCCTGCACGCGCTGATGAACCGCTGCGTCAACGCCATCGACGCGATGCCGGGCGGCGGCACGCTCACCCTCCGTACCCGCAACGCCGAGCCGGGATACCCCCGGACGAACGCCCGCGGCGATCACCGGCGCCGTAGCGGATTGTCCCGGTGTGTCGCATCTGCACGGGAGCGGGGCAGGCGCCACCGCGGCCCGGCGCACGAGCGACCGCGGGCCCGCGCTGGTACGCCCGATGCTGCGACGAAGGCGTCCGGTGAACGCCACTCCCTCAGGAGGACCAAACCATGCTGGGCATCGCCGTCTGGATCACCATGGGCGCAGTCGTCGGCTTCGTCGCCAGCCTCCTGCTGAGGACCGATGAGGTGCAGCGGAACATCGCCGTCAACGTCGCCGCGAGCGTCGGCGGGGCGGTGATCGGCGGCACCATCGCGAGGTTCCTTGGCTACGGGGGCACCCGCCTGGAGGAGGTGCTCTCGTTTCAGGGCGTGCTCTTCGCCGGGGTCGGTGCGGCCGCCATGCTGGTCGCAGCCAACGTCCTCGCGCTGCGCAGCGAGGCGCCGCGGTAGCTCAGTCCGTCGGCTCGCAGGGCGCGTCGCGCTCGGCCCACGACCGCAGCCGCTCGACCCGATCGAGCGGCCAGCGGCTGCCCTCGGGCCACGCGGCCACCGACGCGTCCGCCGCCGCCGCGAAGAGCCACCGCCGGGTGCGGGACACCCTCCCGGCGTCGCGACGGCAATGCGCCCGCATCACGCGCTCGATGACCGAGCGCGCGTAGGGCGCACGCCGCTCGTCGCCGACGCGGAACACCTCGGCGACCACCCTCGCCCCCGGCGCCCCATACGAGACCAGCCGTCGCACGGCGGGAGACTCCCCGCTGTGCGACGGGTCCGAGTCGTCCGCGAGGTGCGCCGCCAGCCAGCGCAACTCGCTCTCCCGGATGCGCGCGCCCGCGTCGGGGTCGGGCGTCCCGACGGGCTCCTCGGCGCTCCCGAGCGTAGCCCCCCCTGGGGGAGCGCCCGCGCACGCCGTCAGCAGCACCACGCCGAACGCCGCCCGCCCGATCACGTCGCCCAGTCCGCCGGCGCGCCGTCGATCTCCAGCGATGGGCGCTTCTCCAGCACCGCGTACTTCACCATCGCGAGCAGCCGCGCGGGCCCGCCGTCCATGGGCGGCGCCGTGCCCGTGACCCGGCCCACCACCTTGCCCTCGGCCGTCACCTCCGCGCCGACCTCCGGGATCTTACCCGCCTGGGTAAGACTCGCGAGCTGCCTCTGCACGTGGCCTCGCATCTCCAGCCGGCACACCACCTCCTGCCCGAGGTAGCAGCCCTTCTGGAACGACACCGCCCGCTCCGTGATCGCCGCCTCCTGGACGTAGTTGTCGAGGCCGAAGTCGGCGCCCCAGCGCGGCCGCCCCTGCGCGACCGACTCGGCGTCGAAGGCCTCCCGGGACACCGGCGTCACTCCATCGGCGCTCGGCGCATCGCCCCCCTCGTCGACCAGCACGTCGACGCCCCCGCGGCCCAGGCGGTCGGCCGTGGAGCGCCCCGCCCAGGCCTCGGTCGCCGCCAGCGCAGCGGGCCCCTGCACCGTGAACACCCGCTCGGGGGTCGCCTCCAGCGCCACGTCCTCCATCACGATGAAGCGCTCGAAGTGCGCCATCAGCGCCTCGCGCTGCGCCGCCGGGACCACCACCCGCAGCGCGTCGTCGGCGCGGTGCACGAAGGCGTCGCCCAGCAGCTTGCCCTTCACCGCCACGATGGCGGTGTACATCCCGTGCTGCGCCGGGAGCGGGCGCAGGTCGGCGGTCACGACGCCGTTGAGCCACGTGAGGCGGTCGTCGCCGCGGACGGTGATCACGGCGCGGTCGTGGAGCCAAAGGCCGCCCGCGGACTCACGCAGCGCGCGGAACTGGTCGACGAGCGACGGGTCGGGAGGAGCTTGCATGGGAGCGTGCGTAGGCCCCCGCGGCGGACGATGCAAGCCGCTACGGGTCGACCACCCGGATGCCGAGGTGGTTGCCCACGCGGCGCTCCACCCGGTCGCTCGGGCGGTTCACGACGCCCCCCTCGGCGGCGATGTAGAGCTCGGTGCTCCCGCCGCCGTCGAGGTTGATCGCGTCCGAGGCCCCGAACTCCTCCATGAGGGGAATGAGCCCGAGCGAGGTCATACCGGCGAGCCCGTTGCGGCGACCGTCGACCACCGCGAGGACCAGGGTGTCCCCGCCCGGCGTCGCGCCCACCGCGGTGCGCGGGTGGAAGCGGTACATCCCGATGGGCTCCTCGGGCTCGAAGACCACGGCCCCGCGCTCGAGCAGCCGGGGCCAGCCGGTGATGACCTGCCGGGCCCAGCCCAGCTCGCAGGTCGTCGGTTGGTCCACGCTCTCGAAGAAGGCCAGGCGCGTCCCGCCCTCCCGCGGGCCGAAGGCCACCGACGCGCCGCAGCGGTCGCGGTAGGCGTCCCGCCAGACGCGCCCGTCGCCCATCGCCAGGCCGCACGTGGAGCCGTCGAAGAAGTTGGCGTTGATGGCGATCTGGGCGCCGTACTCCTGCGCGAAGCCGCTCACCGACACGTGGCGGTCGACCGGTCGGGTGGCCACGACGTCCACCGCCGGGCAGTGCAGGTCGATCAGCACGACGTGGGCGTCCAGGCCGGGGAGCTCGCGGTGGATGTGCTGCACGCAGCGGTAGGGTCGGGTGACACGATCGACCGCGGTGGCGCGGGCGCCGACGAGCGACAGGGAGAGCGCGAGAAGAGAGGTGCGGGCGGGGTTCATGCAACCGGGCGGCGGCGCCGACGAAGCGCCGCGACCAGGGAGCCGAACACGCCGAGCACGCCCCACGCAAGGCCCGACGGGGCCCCCGGGCGGGTGCTGCACCCGAAGCCCATGGAGGCCGTCATCACCTGCGGCGCCGGCGCTGCGGCCGGGGCGGCGGGGGCGGCGGGCGCGCGCACCGCCACGTCGAAGCGGATGGGCTCGTCGACCAGCAGTGCCCCATCGGGCGTGACGAGGCGCGCGCGGAGCGAGGTGTTGCCGAAGGTGCGCGGCACCCACGAAACCTCGAAGCGCCCGAGGCCCCCCGGCGGGACCTCGTCGGCAGCCCGGGCCGTCCAGGTGCGCCCGCCATCGGTGAGCTCCACGGTGGGACCCTCGGCGCCAGACCAGGCCCGGCGGCCGGTGTTGCGCGCCTCGACCCAGACCTTCGCGGTCTGCCCCGCGGTCACCGCGAGCGGGGCGCCGCGATCGGTGATCTGCCCGGCGTACCAGGCCGCCCCGGGGCGCAGCCGGATGCCGAGGTGGGTGATCACCGCGCGCTCGTGGTGGTCGCTCGGGCGGTTCACCACGCGGGAGTTCATCACGAGGGTGGTCGACCCGCCGCCGTCCAGGTTGATGGCGTCGTGCGCGCCGAACTCTCGCAGCACGTCGACCATCTGGAAGCCGGTGAGCCCCTGCACGCCCGGGCGCCGCCCGTCGGCGCTCAGCAGGATCATCGTACGGTGGTCGGCCGTGAGCGCCGCGGCGGTCCGGGGGTTGGGGCGGTAGAGGTGCTGCGGGCGCACCCAGTTGCGGGGCGCCTGGCC
>CAIOSS010000464.1 GCA_903860995.1 uncultured delta proteobacterium
GCGCCGTGCGCGCCGAACTCGCGCTGGCGCTCGGCTCGGTGCAGCGCAACCACCTCGGCAAGGTCGAGTCGGCCATCGACGCGTACCGCGAGGTGCTGTCCCTCAGCCCCCACCACCCGGGCGCGCTCGACGCGCTGGAGTCGCTGCTCCGCGACGAGCGGTGGCGCGTGGTGGCCGCGCAGACCCTCGAGCCCGAGCTCGAGGAGATCGGCGAGTACCGCAAGCTCGCGTGGGTGCTGCAGATCCTGTTCGACGTCGAGGACGACGCCGGCCGGCGCCGCGAGCTCGGCCTGCGGCTCGCGCGGGTGTACTCCGAGCGCCTCGACGACCCGCGCTCGGGCTTCGACCTGCTGCGCTCCATGCTCGACGCCGAGCCCGACTCCGAGCCCATCGCCGACGCGCTGACCACGCTCGCCATCGAGGGCGCGTGGACCGCCGAGCTGGCGGGCTTCCTCGCGACCCTGGTCGCGCGCGAGGGCATCGACCCCGCCGTGCGCGTCTGGCTCGCCCGCCGCACCGCCGCCCTGCACGAGGATCGCAACAGCGACCCCGTCGCCGCGGAGCCGTTCCACCGCGTGGTGATCGAGGGCGGGGCGCTGGAGCCGACGGCCTTCGAGGCCCTCGAGCGGCTCTACCGCCAGAGCGCACGGTGGTCCGACCTCCACGCGCTCTACGGCACCTGGGTCGAGCGCCTCACGGACGACGGCGCGCGGGTCGCGCTGTTCATCGAGGAGGGGCGCCTGCTCGAGGACGTGCTCGACCAGCCCGAAGACGCCGTGCGCGCCCTGGAGCGCGCCGCGGCCCTGGAGCCCACCAACGCCGAGGTCACGAACTCCCTCGACCGGCTCTACGAGCGCCTCGGTCGCTGGGAGTCCCTCGTCGCGCTGCTCACCCGCTCGCTGGAGCAGGGCCGCGACCCCGACGCTGTGCAGGAGCTGCGGCTCCGGCGAGCGGAGACCTTGGAGCAGAACCTCGCCCGGGTGGACGAGGCCTTCGTCGACTTCGAGACCGTGGTCGAGTCCGACGCCACCAACGACCGCGCGCGCCGCGGGCTGGAGCGCCTCATCGAGGCCCCCGCGCTGCGGGCGCGGGCGGCGCAGGCGCTGGAGACCCTGTTCGACCGCGACGGAGACCCGAGCGCCGAGGGCCTCGTGCGGATGCTCCAGATCCGGCTGGAGACCACCGAGGCCGGCGCCCCGCGCGCGGCGCTCCACCAGCGCATCGCGGAGCTTCGCGAGATCGTGCTGCACGACCCCGTCGGGGCCCTCGACGCCATCGCCACGGCGACGGTGGAAGACCCGACGGAGGCGACGTTCCGCGACGAGCTGCTGCGGCTGTCCGCGGTGGCGTTGCAGGACGCCCGCGCCGCCGAGACGCTGGAGGAGGTTCTCGAAGACCCGCGCGCGAGCGGGGTCAAGGTGCCCGTGCTGCGCGACCTCGCGGCCATCTACGACGAGCGGCTCATCGACCCGGTCAAGGCCGAGCGCACGTTCCGTCGGCTGCTCACCGAGGCCGAAGGGGACCGCGACACGACGCTGGCCGCGGCGGTGGCCCTCGAGCGCCTCTCCCGCGCGCTCCACAACCCTCGCGGTCTCGACGACGCGCCGCGCCACCGGGCGCGGCACGAGTCCGCCCC
>CAIOSS010000465.1 GCA_903860995.1 uncultured delta proteobacterium
CGGGCGAGGCCGAGCAGGTTGAGGGCGTCGAGCTGGGCGGGCTCCGCCGCGAGCACCCGGCCGTAGAGCGCAGCCGCCGCGTCGAGCCGCCCGGCCCGGTGCTGCGCGATGGCGTCGTCGAGGAGGGCCTGCGCGTCGGGCTTCAGGGCACGGCTCTCCATGCCTTGCGGTAGGCCGCCTCGACGCTGCGCGCGAAGCGGGGGGCGTCGCTGAGGGGCGAGGCGCGCAGCTCGTCGCGCAGCGCGGCGCGGAGGGCGGCGAGCCGGTCGGGGTCACGCGCGAGCTCGACGGCCCGGGTGACGTAGTCGTCGACGGTCGGGGCGACGAGCTCGGGGTGGCCCACGAGGGAGAGCAGGCTCAGGCCGACGCGGGCGGCGTGGCGGTCACCGGCCAGCGCCACGACGGGAACGCCCATCCAGAGCGCCTCGCAGGTGGTGGCCGTGCCGTTGTAGGGGAAGGGGTCGAGCGCGAGGTCGATGCCCGCGTAGAGCTCGAGGTGCTCCCGGGTGCCGAGCGTCCACCCGAGGAGGTCGAGGCGGGCGGTGTCGACGCCGTGCGCCGCGAAGGCGTCGCGCACGCGGCGTCGCACCGTGGGCTGCGCGAGGGCGCTGGACTTGAGGCAGAGGCGGGAGCCCTCCACCGCGCTGAGCACCCGCGCCCACGCTGCTACGACGCCCTCGTTCATCTTGGCGAGCTGGTTGAACGACCCGAAGGTGACGTGCCCGGCGCGCGCGCAGGGCAGGGCCGACACCGCAGGCGCCTCGTCGGGGCCCAGGTAGCAGTGCAGCCCGTCGTCGAGGCGGAGCAGCGCCTCGCTGTGGAAGGCGTCAGCCTCGCCCGGCGGGTCGCAGCGTGCGTCGGTCAGTCGGAAGTCGATCGCCGAGAGCCCGGTGGTGCCGGGGTAGCCGAGCCAGGTGAGCTGGACGGGCGCGGGGCGGGCGATCAGGGCCGTCAGCCGGTTGTCGGCGGAGTGACCCGCGAGGTCGACGAGGAGGTCGATGCCGTCGGCGCGCACCTGCTCGACGAGCGCGCGGTCGGAGAGGCCGACGGTGCTGCGCCAGTGGTCGCAGAGGGCGCGGAGGCGGGCGGTGACCGCGTCGGGGCGCCGCACCTCGGCGTAGGCGAAGAGCTCGAAGGCGTCGCGGTCGTGCGCGGCGAGCAGGGCTTCGAAGAAGTACGCGCAGGAGTGCTGCCGGAGGTCAGGCGAGAGGTACCCCACCCGCAGTCGGCGACCCGGGCTGCGGTCGGGCGCGAGGGGGCGGGCCAGCGCGGCGGCGGCGGGGGAGTGGCGCTGCTCGAAGCGCCGCGACTCGTCGAGCAGCGAGGCCGGGGTCGCGGCGGGGTCGCCGTGCAGGGCGAAGAGCAGGTTGCTGTGCGCCCGGGCGAAGTCGGGCTGGGCGCGCAGGGCCTCGCGGAAGGAGCCGATCGCTGCGGCCACCTCGCCGTGGTGCCACTGCAAGATGCCGAGGTTGTTGAGCGCGCCCGGGTGATCGGGTTGCACGCGCAGGGCCTCGCGGTAGGCCTCCTCGCCGGCGGCGTCCTCACCGCGCTGTCGGAGGGCGCTGCCGAGGGTGTTCCAGGCCTCGGCGAAGTGGGGCCGCGCGGCGAGGGCCTCGCGCAGCGCGGCGACGGCCTCGTCGGTACGGCCGAGCGCGGCGAGGGCCTCACCGAGGTTGTGGGTGGCCTCGACGAAGCCCGGGGCAACGGCGAGCGCGCGACAGAAGAGGTCGACCGCCTCGTCGGGTCGCCCGGCGCCGCGGCTCAGGGTGCCGAGGTTGTTGAGCGCGTGCGCGTGGTCCGGCGCGAGCTCCAGGGCGCGTAGATAGCTGGCCTTCGCGTCGTCGGCGCGACCGAGCGCGGCCTGGGCGTAGCCGAGGTCGTGGTGCAGGTCGGCCGAGTCCGGGCGGCGCCGGATGAGCTGCTCGTACACCCCCGCGGCCTCGGCCAGCTGGCCGGTCGCTCGGAGCGCCGCGGCGAGCGCCCGCGCGGCCTCGACGGAGCTCGGGTCACGCTGAGTCGCGCGCCGCGCGAGCCCGAGCGCCTCGGCCCCGTCGCCGCGCTCGGCGAGGAGCTCGGCGAGGTTGATGAGCGGCGCGAGGAGGTTGGTCTTGCAGCGCACGGCGGCGCGGAAGCTGGCGAGGGCCTCGTCCTTGCGGCCGAGCGCGAGCAGCTGCACGCCGAGGTTGTTGTGGGCTTCTGCGTAGTCGGGCCGTGCCGCGACGGCCTTGCGGATGAGCGCGATGCCGGTGGCGGGGTCGCCGAGGCGACACGAGGCGTCACCCAGGAGATGCAGCGCCGCCGGGTGCCCTGGCCGCGCCGCGAGGAACTCCAGGTACAGCCTCGCGGCGTCCTGCCAGCGTCCGAGTTTGTGGAGTTCGAGACCGCGGGCGAGCGTCGCGTCGAGGGGGTTGGGGGCGGCACCCGCTTCGTGCGGCCGATGGTCGCGGCGGCTCAGTCAGACCGTCTCCTGGACGAGGATGGGCGCGATCTTGTCGAGGGAGCGCGCGATCTCCAGCACCGCCTCGTTGGGGATCTGCCGGATCACCTCGTTCGTGCGCGAGTCGAGCAGGGTCGTCACGACCATCTTGGTGTCGGGGTCGACGCTGAAGGAGATCACCGCGTTGGAAGACTTCAGCTTCTCGTTGGCGGCCTCGACGATCTCGAGCATCTCGGACAGCTCGCGCACCGGCGTGTCGGCCTTCTCCTCCACGCGGCGGGCCTCCTCGGCGGGGCGCGTCTGCGGGGCCTTGGCCTCCTGCGTCTTGTTCGTCGCCGAGCCAGTCACCTCGGCGCGTACAACCGGCTCGCGGTTGTTCAGGGCCGCGCCCTCGGAGCCAATCGATGTCAGTGCTGAGATCTTCATTGGGTTTCCATGAACCTCGTGGGCCTCCATTCGCGTCAGATCCAAACCGCGCCCCGACGGCCCGGATCTGATGCGCAGATTACCGCGCTCCGGCCAGGGCTGTCGATTGGGAACGGGCGACGACTTCGGTCCAGGCCTCGCGCAGCGGCGTGAGCACCCGCATCACTTCGTTGAGCAGCTCGGGCTTGAAGTAGACGTTGGCCGTGATCAGCTGCTGCATGCAGAACATGTAGACCGCTTCGAGGTTGCTGCACAGCTCGGGGGCGTGTGAGTGGATGAGCGTCGCGCTGAGCGTGTCGAGGATGGCGTGCGCGCGGCTGATGAGTTCGCCCGTCCGCCCGCGACGCTTCTCCTGCATCGCGACCTTGGCTTCGTTGAGGAAGCGGAAGAGACCGTCGTAGAGCATCACCAGAATCTGCCCGGGCGAGCTGGTGGTGGCCTGGACGGTGCCGTAGCGGGAAAGAAGGTTCGCAGAGCTCATGGCGTCCTCGGGTGTTTCACAGGATGGCCTTGTAACGACTGACGATGGTCTCCATCGCGGTAAATTGCGAGCGCAACGTCTCCCTGTACGCGGTGACGGAGTCCTGCTCGCGGCGGATGCGGACGGAGAGGGTTTGAGACTGCGACGACAGGGTGGCGCCGCGCACCAGCATCGTGGAGTTTGTGTTGCTGCTGAGCTCGGTGATGGCCGTCGCGAAGGAGTCCATCAGACCGGTGGCGCCGATGCCGACGTCGGTGACGAAGACCTTGGAGACCGCCAGCGGGTCGGCAGCGACGGCGGCGCTGAAGGCGGTGTCGTTGATCTGAAGGCTGCCGTCGTTCTGCAGGCGGACGCCGACGCTGGCCAGGGTGGTGTACGAGCCCGAGGTGCCCGGGACGCTCGACCCAGCGAGGCGCGATAGCCGCTGGAGCGAGCTGCGGAAGGACCAGTCGCCGGCGAGCACCGAGTTGGAGGCCCGAGTGCTGCCGAAACCTGTCGCCGTATGGCTGGCGGTCACCACGTCGTTGTAGGCCGTCACGAAGGCCTGGACCTTCGACTTGATCGCCGCGGGGTCGGTGGCGACGTTGATGCGCACGTCGCTGGCGGTGGTGCGGGCGAGGGCGAGGGTGACACCGGGGATGGCGTTGGTCACCTGGTTGGTCGTCCGCCGCATGCTGATCCCGTCGACGGTGAACAGCGCGTCCTGCGCGGCCTGGTAGGTGTTCGCCGGGGTACTCAGCCCGAGGCTGGCGGTGAGCGCCGGGGTGCTCTCGCTGAAGGTGATGGTGTTGGCGTCGCCGCTGTCGAGGCCTCGGACGAGCATCCGGTAGTTGGAGCCGTCGTAGATGACCGAAGCATTGATGCGGGCGCCAGAGGCGGAGATCCGGGCGGCGACGTCGTTGAGGGTGTCGGTGGTGTTGACCGTCACCGAGACGGGCGAGCCGGCGCCGATGGTGAAATCGAGGGTGCCCGAGAGGCCGATGGGGTCGGTGCTCGAGGCGAAGGTGTTGCTGCGGGTGCGCTGCTCGGACGCCAACCGGCTGACGGCCACGGTGTAAGCGCCGGGGACAACGCCACTTGAGGAGGTGGCCGCGACGTAGGTGGCGTCAGACGAGGTCGCCGTGGTGGCGTTGAACTCGGACGTGGTGTCGAGCGAGCGGGCGGCGCGGGAGAGCGTGGAGAGCTTGGTTGTAAAAGCGGATACGGTGGAGCTGGCCTGATTGATCTGCTGCTGGCGAGTCTGGAGCGCGGTGACCGACTGGTTGCGGATCGCGACGAGGCGCCCGATGAGGTCCTCGACGTCGAGGCCGGATGAACTTGTCGGGAGACTGCCTGTGATCGCCATCGATGCGCTCCATCAGTTGGCGTAAGGCCGCGGCACTGCGCCGCGGCCTTGCCATGGGTCGAGATCAGCCGCGGAGCAACGACAGCGCCAGCTGCGGGGCCTGGTTGGCCTGGCCGAGGACGGCGGCGCCGGCCTGGGTGAGCTCCTGGCTGCGGGCGAGGGAGGCGGTCTCCATCGCGATGTCGGTGTCGCGCAGGCGGCTGAGGGCGGCCGACAGGTTGGTGCCGGTGGCCGAGAGGTTCTGCACGGTCGACTGGAGGCGGTTGATGGTCGAGCCGAAGTTGCGGCGGACGGTGCTGAGGGCCGAGATGGCGCTGTCCATCGTGGCGATGGCGGTCTGGGCGGCGGTGATGCTGGCGAGCGAGGCGCCGGTGATGCCGAGGTTCGACGCGGAGGCGCCACCGAAGCTGACCGTGATGCGGTCGTCGCCGGTGTTCTGGATGCCGACCTGGAACGCGACCGACGCGGTGCCCGTGAGGAGGGCCGTGCCGTTGAAGGTGGTCACGTTGCCGATGCGGGTGATCTCCGCCGAGGCCGAGGCGAACTCGCCGTCGAGGTTCGCGAGGTCGGTGGTGTTGTTGGTACCGTTGGCGGCCTGCACCGACAGCTCGCGCATACGGGTGAGCAGCTGGTGGATCTCCTCGGCGGCGCCGTCCGCGGTCTGCGCCATCGAGATGGCGTCGCTCGCGTTGCGGGACGCCACGACGACCGAGCGGACCGAGGCGTTCTGGATCTTGCTGATGCCGAGGCCCGCGGCGTCGTCGGCGGCGCCGTTGATACGGAAGCCGCTCGAGAGCTTGTTGAAGTTCTCGCTCAGACCCGCAGAGGTCCTGTTGAGGTTGCTCTGAGCGATCATCGAGGAGACGTTGGTTTGGATGAACAGGCCCATTAGAGATCCTTTGTGCGTCTTGACGAGCGCCCCTGTGGCGCTTGTCGGTGGGATCGTGGTGGATCCCGCAGCACCTGTCTGTACGGCCACCCCTCCGGGGCCTTGAATCGATTTTTCCGAACCCTCCTCGCAGGCCCCCGGCACCCCTCCGGGAGGGCGCTCTGCCATTCCGTTGTGTGACCCGGTGCGCTCTGCCATGGTCGGGCGATGGCGCTCGAATCCACGCTTTCGCCCCACCTCCGTGATTTGTTCCAGGATGCCGTCGAGCACCACCAGGCGGGGCGTGCGACGGAGGCCGAGGCGGCCTACCGGGCCCTCCTCGACCACGACCCCGACGTCCCCGGCGCGCTCGCCAATCTGGGCGACCTGCTCCACGCCCGCGGGTGCACCGCCGAGGCCTTCGCGCTCTTCGACCGCGCCATCGCGCTGGCGCCCCACGACGCCGTGGCCCATATCAACCTCGGCCGCGCCCTCCTGGTCGACGGGCGCACCCCCGAGGCCGAGGCGGCGTTTCGGTCTGCACTCGCCGTCGACCCCGACGACGCCCGGGCGCTCAACAACCTCGGCGAGCTGCTCCTGCGCCGCAAGGCCTTCGAGGAGGCCCACTCCCTGCTCGCGCGCGCAGTGCGCGTCGCGCCCGAGTCCGCGTCGGCGCACACCACCTTCGGGAAGCTGCTGCTCCTCGGGGGTCGCACCGCCGACGCCCTGGTGCTGCTCGAACGCGCCGTGCTGCTCGCGCCGGCGAGCGCCGAGGCCCACTCCGTCCTCGCGGGCGCGTTGTGGACCGAGGGGCGCATCGACGAGGCGCTCCGGCACCATCGGGAGGCCCTGCGGCTGCGGCCCGCCCTCTTCGAGACGTGGTCCCTGATGCTCTTCACCCTGCACTGCGGCGCCGGCCGCGACCCCGACGAGATCTTCGCCGAGCACCTGCGCTTCGGCCGGTCCCTGGAGCGGAGCGTCGCCGCCGAGCGCCGCGACCTCGCCCCCGACCCCACGCCAGGGCGCCGACTGCGCGTGGGCTACCTATCTCCCGACCTGCGGCGGCACCCGGTGGGCCTCTTCCTGGCGCCGATGCTGGAGGCCCACGACCGCGACGCCTTCGAGCTCTTCGCGTACAGCAGCATGGCCTCCACCGACGACGTGCAGGCCCGCCTCCGGGCGGCCGTCGACCACTGGCTCGACGTCGGCGAGATGACCGACCAGGCCCTCACCGCCCGCATCCGGGAGGACCGCATCGACCTGCTCGTCGACCTCGCGGGCCACACCTCCAACGGGCGCATGGGAGTGCTCGCGCGCCGCGGCGCGCCGGTGCAGCTCTCGTGGCTGGGCTACCCCGACACCACCGGCCTCGCCACGGTGGACTACCGCATCACCGACGCCGTGGCCGACCCGCCCGGCGAGAGCGACGCGCGCCACACCGA
>CAIOSS010000466.1 GCA_903860995.1 uncultured delta proteobacterium
CGCCGGAAGCTCCACGCGACGGTGCTGCTGCGCGCCCTCGGCTACACCGCCGAGCAGATCCTCAACTACTACTACGACACCGAGACGGTGTACGTGGAGGCCGCGGACAAGCTCTCCAAGTCGCTGGAGTTCAACATCCTCGCGGGCCAGCGCACGACGGCCGACATCAAGATGGGCGCCGAGGTGCTCGTCAAGAAGGGCACGAAGTTCACCAAGGCCGCGGTGAAGAAGCTCCGCGACGCGAAGATCGACCGCATCCCGATCGACCGCGTCGAGGTGGTGGGCCGCGTCGCCGCGAAGGACGTCATCGACCCGGAGACGGGCGAGGTGATCGTGTCGTGCAACGAGGTGGTCACCGACTCCAAGGTCGAGGCCATCGCGAAGGCGAAGATCAAGTCCTTCAAGGTCCTGTTCATGGACAACCTGCTCGTCGGCTCGTACCTGCGCGACACGCTCGTGCAGGACAAGTACGACGACCCCGACGGCCCCATGGCGGGCTTCGTGCGCCAGAACGGCCAGGCGATCGCGGCGCAGATCGACATCTACCGGAAGCTCCGCCCGGGCGACATCCCCGAGCCGCGCGAGGCCTCCAAGCTCCTGGAGAACCTGTTCTTCAACGCCGAGCGCTATGACCTCTCGAAGGTCGGCCGCCTCAAGCTGAACTACAAGTTCTACAAGGAGCGCCCGGTCGAGAAGCAGCCCCCGCTCGACGCGCAGGTGCTCACCAAGGAGGACATCCTCCTCACGGTCAAGCACCTCATCGAGATCAAGAACGGCCGCGGCTCGGTCGACGACATCGACCACCTCGGCAACCGCCGCGTGCGCGCGGTGGGCGAGCTGCTCGAGAACCAGTACCGCATCGGCCTCGTGCGCATGGAGCGGGCGATCAAGGAGCGCATGGCGATCTCGCCGGAGCTCGACACGCTCATGCCGCACGACCTCATCAACGCGAAGCCCGTCTCCGCGGTGGTGAAGGAGTACTTCGGGAGCTCCCAGCTCTCGCAGTTCATGGACCAGACGAACCCGCTCTCCGAGGTGACGCACAAGCGCCGCCTGTCGGCCCTCGGGCCGGGCGGTCTGACCCGCGAGCGCGCCGGCTTCGAAGTCCGCGACGTGCACGCGACCCACTACGGCCGCATCTGCCCGATCGAGACTCCGGAGGGTCCGAACATCGGCCTCATCGCGTCGCTCAGCACCTACGCGCGGGTGAACGAGTACGGCTTCGTCGAGACCCCGTACCGCAAGGTGGAGAACGGCGTCGTCGAGGAGGCGCACCAGTGGTACTCGGCGCTCCAGGAGGAGGGCCAGTACATCGCCCAGGCGACGGCCGTGAAGGACGAGAAGGGCCGCCTCACGGAGGGCCTGGTCTCGGCGCGCTTCAACGGTGAGTACAAGATGGTCCCCCCGGACATGATCGCGCTCATCGACATCTCGCCGTTTCAGCTCGTGAGCGTCGCTGCGGCGATGATTCCGTTCCTCGAGCACGACGACGCCAACCGTGCGCTCATGGGCGCCAACATGCAGCGCCAGGCCGTTCCGCTGGTGCGCACGATGGCGCCGGTGGTGGGCACCGGGCTCGAGGGCCAGCTCGCGCGCGACTCTGGCGTGTGCGTCCAGGCCAAGCGCCCGGGCATCGTCGAGACCGCCGACGCGTCGCGCATCGTGGTGCGCGCGCAGGGCAAGCGCGGCGAAGAGCCGGACATCTACAACCTCACCAAGTACCAGCGCTCCAACCAGAGCACCTGCTGGAACCAGAAGCCGATCGTGAAGCCCGGCGAGCGCGTCGAGGTCGGCGACGTCCTCGCGGACGGCCCGGCCTGCGACACCGGCGAGCTCGCGCTCGGCCACAACGCGGTCGTCGCGTTCATGCCCTGGGGCGGCTACAACTTCGAGGACTCGATTCTCATCAGCGAGCGGATCGTCCAGCAGGACATCTTCACGTCGGTGCACATCGAAGAGTTCGAGTGCGTGGCGCGGGACACCAAGCTCGGCAAGGAAGAGATCACCCGGGACATTCCGAACGTCGGCGACGAGGCCCTCAAGGACCTCGACGAGTCCGGGATCGTGCGCATCGGCGCCGAGGTGAAGCCGAGCGACATCCTGGTCGGCAAGATCACGCCGAAGGGCGAGTCGCAGCTGTCCCCCGAGGAGAAGCTCCTGCGGGCGATCTTCGGCGAGAAGGCGGGCGACGTCCGCGACACCTCGCTGCGCGTGCCGCCGGGGACGTCGGGCATCGTGATCAACGCGCGCGTCTTCGCCCGCAAGGGCACCGAGAAGGACGACCGCGCCAAGGACATCGAGGATCAGGAGCGCGCCCGCCTGGAGAAGGACCGCGACGACGAGATCAAGATCGTCCGCGAGAGCTACCTCCGGCGTGTGCGCGGCCTCGTCACGGGCAAGACCACCCAGGGCAAGCTCGTCGACGACAAGGGCAAGGTGCTCCTCGCCAAGGGCGTCGAGGTCGACGAGGCCACCCTGGAGAGCATCCCCCGCAAGCTCTGGGGGCAGATCGCCCTCGAGGACGACGCCGCCAACGAGCTCGCCCACGTCTTCCGCGAGCTCGACGACCGCACGGCGCAGATCGAGCAGAACTGCGCCGAGAAGGTCGGCCGCCTCTCGAAGGGCGACGAGCTTCCGCCGGGCGTCATCAAGATGGTGAAGGTCTACGTCGCCATCAAGCGCAAGCTGCAGGTGGGCGACAAGATGGCCGGCCGCCACGGCAACAAGGGCGTCGTGTCGCGCATCCTCCCCGAAGAGGACATGCCGTACCTGCCCGACGGCCGACCGGTCGACGTGGTGCTCAACCCGCTGGGCGTGCCTTCGCGCATGAACGTCGGGCAGATCCTCGAGGTGCACCTCGGGTGGGCCGCCCACGCGCTCGGGCAGAAGATCCGCGAGATGCTCGACACGGGCGTCAACGCCGACGTCGTGAAGAAGCTGCTCGCGCAGATCTTCGACGGCGAGCCCTCCTACAAGAAGACGATCCAGGCGCTCGACGCCGAGAACGTCCGCCGCTTCGCCGAGAAGCTCTCGCGCGGGGTGTTCTTCGCGTCGCCGGTGTTCGACGGCGCGCCGGAGTCCGAGATCAAGCGCATGCTCGACATGGCGGGTCTGCCGTCCAGCGGGCAGACGGTGCTCTTCGACGGCCGCTCCGGCGACGCGTTCGAGCACGATGTCACGGTGGGCATCATGTACATCCTGAAGCTGCACCACCTCGTGGACGACAAGATCCACGCGCGCAGCATCGGGCCGTACTCGCTGGTCACCCAGCAGCCGCTCGGCGGCAAGGCCCAGTTCGGCGGGCAGCGGCTCGGCGAGATGGAGGTCTGGGCGATGGAGGCCTACGGCGCCGCGTACGCGCTGCAGGAGTTCCTCACGGTCAAGAGCGACGACGTCCAGGGCCGCACCCGGATGTACGAGGCGATCGTCAAGGGCGAGTACACCCTGGAGCCCGGCGTGCCGGAGAGCTTCAACGTGCTCGTGAAGGAGCTGCAGTCGCTCTGCCTCAACGTCGAGCTGGTGGAAGACACCGAGGGTCAGACCCCCGGCGAAAACAACCAGGCGGCGGAGTAGTCGCGAGCCCTTAGAGCCTCGCCCGGTTTTACAAACGAAGTAACGATAGGTCGATCACGGAAGGACAGACCGGTCTCACCAGCGTGACAAGAGCGATGCGAGGTGCCTGACACAAAGGGCGTCTCGCAGGTCACCACCCCCGGAGCCTCGCGCGCCACGCGCGGGGGTTTAGGTGACTCAAAGGTGGCGCGCCACGCTGGTGAGGTCCGGTCCGTTCAACCCCCCGACGGAGGAAGCAACGTGAAGGACATCTTCAACCTGTTCGAGAAGCCGAAGGATCCGCTGTCTTTCAGCGCGATCCGCATCTCCCTCGCCTCGCCGGAGAAGATCCGGGCGTGGTCGCGGGGCGAGGTGAAGAAGCCCGAGACGATCAACTACCGGACCTTCAAGCCGGAGCGGGACGGGCTCTTCTGCGCCAAGATCTTCGGCCCGGTGAAGGACTACGAGTGCATCTGCGGCAAGTACAAGCGCATGAAGCACCGCAACATCGTCTGCGAGAAGTGCGGCGTGGAGGTGATCCAGTCCAAGGTGCGCCGCGAGCGCCTCGGGCACATCAACCTGGCCACTCCGGTGGCGCACATCTGGTTCCTGAAGAGCCTGCCGTCGCGCATCGGCGCGGTGCTCGACATGACCCTCCGCGACCTGGAGAAGATCCTCTACTGCGAGGCCTTCGTCGTCATCGACGCGAAGAACACCCCGCTCAAGGTCAACCAGATCCTCTCCGAGGATGAGTACCTGCGCTGCCAGGACGAGTTCGGCGACGACGCCTTCGTGGCGAAGATGGGCGGCGAGGCCGTCCTCGAGCTGCTCCAGCGCCAGGACATCTCCCGCCTCGCGGAGGAACTCCGTGCCGATATGCGCGCCGCCACCAGCGACGCCAAGCGGAAGAAGTACGCCAAGCGCCTGAAGGTCATGGAAGCCTTCCGCGAGTCGGGCAACCGCCCGGAGTGGATGATGCTGACGGTGATCCCGGTGCTCCCGCCGGACCTCCGCCCGCTCGTTCCCCTCGACGGCGGCCGCTTCGCCACGTCGGACCTCAACGACCTCTATCGCCGCGTCATCAAC
>CAIOSS010000467.1 GCA_903860995.1 uncultured delta proteobacterium
CTCGCTGGTTGCGGGCGCGAGGCCAGGCGCACCGGGTTGGGCAGGTGTCACTGCTGCTTCTGCTCGTCTGCATCGCTCCTCTGATGGTGGGGTTCTACCGGCCGATCCTGGCGACCGCGTGGCGGGGAATGAGGTCTGTCGCCGCGGCTACGGTTGCATGGTGGCGCAATGATCAATGCACGAGCGCGGGGGAGGGCGGATGTCAGAGGACGGGTCGCTGGGTTGGGCGCCGGTTCCGACGTACTTGTTCGGCACTCCCGCGGACGAGCGGCTCGTGCCATGAGCCAGCCGCCGGAGTATGCATCACGGGGGGAAACTGTGTCTGTTCGGCTGGCCGCACCGACTGCGGCGGCAGTTGCCGGGATATCTTGACCGACCGGGAGAACTGCGGCGGGTGCGGGCAGGACTGTGGGGACTCACAGGCCTGCTCCCATGGGGTTTGCGTCGGAACCGGCCTTCTCCGCGTCACGATGACGTGGGATCGAGACGGCGACATGGACCTGCATGTCGTTCCACCCTGCAGAGACGAGATCCTGTTCTCTGATCGATCTGGCTGCGGCGGCTATCTGGATCACGACGACACGACCCATCAGGGGCCAGAGAATGTCTTCTGGCGAAGCGAGCCCGCTGCGGGCGACTACCTGATCTGCGCGGTACCGTACACCATCGGTGCCCCCACGAACTTCGTCGTGGAGGTGTATCGTGGATCTCGACTGGCACAAACCTTTCGCGGTAGTCGCCGCGTGAGTGCATCCAGTCACGACTGCTCGTTGCGGTCGCCGGACTTGATTGGAATCTATCATGTCACTCCCGGTGACTCGATTGCTACTGTGAGCATGACTCCGATGCCGCCCTTCGGTGCGCGACCCGCGGTCACTCGGCCATCGTCGGCTACCGAGGGTGCTGATGAGCCCCCAGCTGAGGAGCATGCAGGCCCTGGTGATTCCGCGCGCGCGCATCGGGGAGAACTGCGTCGGCGGTTCAGGTACCATTGCCCGGCGGACTTCGCGGTGGGCTCCGTGTGGGGCACTGATGTCTACACCGATGACTCGTCGGTCTGCACTGCGGCCGTGCATGCGGGGCGCATCTCCTCTGCGGTTGGCGGAACGGTGAGGATCGAAATTCTCGCCGGCCGGTCGTCCTATCGTGGAAGCGAGCGCCACGGCGTAGACTCAGATGACTACGGGGACTGGGACGGCAGCTTCGTTTTTCGATGAACGTGTTCGATCATGCTCTGTGGTGCGGAGCGGTCGACTGTTTGACCATGAACGGGAATTCCATGGAATCCAGTTCGATGGCGGCCGACGGGGCCAGTGCAAGGGTTGGTATGGCATATCAGGATAGGCGATTTTCGTCGGAGCGGGAGATCAGTTCGAACCGAGGTTCACGGCACGCACCGGTCACGTGGCGAACACAGGTTGGCCCCGTGTCCCGGTTTCTTCTTCGGGCGATGTGGCCGTCGGCCCTCCTATTCCTCCTTGCGTCGTGCGGAAAGTCCACGCCGCTTCAACTGCAGGCGCCCCGGGGTAATCCACTGGTCGCGCTCCGATGCGAGTCGGGCACCGCCGATTGCGATGGGGATGCGGCGAATCGATGCGAGGTTCGCCTCGGGGCCAGTTCCAGTCACTGCGGCGTCTGTGGCGGTGCCTGCCTCGGCGCTGAAAACGGTCGATCGGATTGCGTTGCAGGCCGATGTGTCGTTGTATGCAACCAGGGATTTCGCGACTGTGACGGCGTTGCTGGAAACGGATGTGAAGCCGATATCCGAAACAGCGCTGCCAACTGCGGCGCCTGCGGTCTGGTTTGTGCGGGGGACGTCGCTCGTGATGGCGTCTGCAATGAAGGCGCCTGCGGTCTGGAATGCCCGGCCCTGCAGGGAGACTGCGATGGATCAGAGCGCAGCGGCTGCGAGACCTTCCTCCAGGATGATCCACTGAACTGCGGGGCGTGCGGCCGAGCCTGTCCGGCGGCTGCGAGTCACACCGTCGGCAGCTGCGATCGCGGGCGTTGCGCGGGGGTCCGCTGCGCTCCCGGCTATCATGACATCGACCGCGTCGAGGAAAACGGCTGTGAATATCGATGCGCCATGGAGACCGACTACGATACTCTGGGAGACTCACGCGATTCGAACTGTGACGGGGTCGACGGGGTCGAGCGTGCGGTCTTTGTCAGTGCGAGTGCCGGAGACGATCGTCATGTCGGTTCGCGCGAGTTTCCGGTGCGGACCCTTGATGTTGGGCTGGCCTTGGCGTCGCGCAACGGCGTCGCGTGGATCTATGTCGCAGGGGGCGAGTATCGCGGAGTGTTCTCGCTCGTCGACGGCGTCTCCATCGTCGGTGGCCTCGATGAGCACACTGGCTGGCGCCACGCGGCGACGGTCAGCACCGTCCTGACCGGTGATTACCTGCAGGACGGGGCAGTCGTCGGATTGAGTGGATCGGGAATTCTCCATCGTACCCTGGTGGCAGGAGTGACGATTCGGGTGGAGGTGGCGGCACAGCCATCGGCCGCCTCCGGCGTCAGCCTGTTTGGTGTGCGCTGCGAGCGATGTCCCTCGCTGGTGCTTCAAGACACAATCGTCGAGCTGTCTGACGCCTTGAACGGGCGCGATGGACACGATGGATCGGATGGTGCCTCCGGTTCCCCCGGGCTTCCTGGTGGTGGTGGTGCTTGCGACGATGGTCGCCGACCTGGAAACGGCGGAGTTGGCGGGGCTTCGACTTGTTTCTCCGCTGGTGCCCAGGGCGGGTCTGGCGGGGCAGGGGCTTTCGCCGGGCAGGATGGCATTCGGGCTGCGGGCAGCGCCGGTAGAGGCGGGCCGGCGGCTCGGCGCGGGCTTCCTGGCTTTCCCGGAGCGGATGGCCTCGGCGGAACGAATGGAGCCGGTGGACGTGGCGGGGAGGGGCTGCGCCTTTCGGCCGACCTCGTCCTGGAGCGGGGCGACGGAATGCCCGGTGTTCCCGGGACGAATGGCGGCGGCGGCGGCGGCGGCGGTGGCGGCGGCGCGCTGACTTGTTCGGGGAGCCTCTGTCTTGCGGGCGCCGGCAGCGGCGGCGGTGGCGGTGGCAGCGGTGGCTGTGGCGGCGGTGGCGGGGAAGGGGGCGGCCAGGGAGGCAGCTCCGTGGGCGTCTTGCTTCATGAATCCTCGGGAGCGGTCGTTTCCCGCTGCCGACTGCGCTCAGGGAACGGCGGCAACGGTGGTCGCGGCGGGGCCGGTGGACGGGGTGGCGCCGGCTCACGCGGCGGCGTGGGCGGCCATCGCTGCGACCGCGAAGTCGGGGTTGGGGGGATTGGCGGTTCAGGTGCCTCTGGTGGCTCGGGAGGCCCGGGCGGAGGCGGCTCGGGAGGCGTCTCGTTGCCATTGTATTTAAGCCAGACGGTTGCCCTGGTGGAGGACACCGTGCAGACGAGGGGACTGCCCGGGCGAGGGGGCGACAGCCTGGGGGAGCGTGGTTCGGTGGGCGACTGTCGGTTCCTGGGGCTGGAATCGCCTGATTGCGTGCCGGGGCCGGTGGCAGCGGCGCCGGGGGAGAATGTGACGTCCTCGGTGCCGCCAGGCGCCGCGCGGACCCGGCACCATCGGCGACATCACCGGCGAAGCAGTCTTGAGGGTGGCCAGCGACGGGTGCGCGGATGGCGCGGATCGTGCTCTGGCTGAAGGCTACGGGGCTGAGGCCGACGGCGTCGGAGCGGCCCAGGAACAGATCGAGGCGGTCGGTCTCGGGGAAGTCGGCGGGCGTGTCGGCGTGGCTGCGACGGGACGGATTGACGCGGAGCCGAAGTATCGAGGGGCGGCGGAGCGTCAACTGGCGAACGGCGACAAAAGGCTGTCGACGGAGCCGATGGGGGCCAAAGGGGGGATCCGTGATCTGGCCGTGCGGGGCTGGCAGCACGGGGCGTCGGGCGATGCCGGTCGCGGGATCCTCTTCGCCATCGCCGAACTGGGAGAAAATCAGCGGCCGAGAACATTTCGTGATGGCCGCGACGCGCAGGTCCAATAGAGGGAAGAGGATCCCCGATGCCAGGTGCCCTGGTGACCGCCTGTCTGGAAGAACCTGTTGATGTTCGAGCGGATGTGAGTTTCGTTTGGCGGTGATCCGAAGGCGTGACGTGCGAATGTTTCCGAGAGGCACTGATGCCTCGCGTGATATAGGGAAAGAGGAGGCAGTTGAATGAATTCAATGAAGTTCGTGTTCGCTCTTGCGCTGTTCATGGGCGGGGCTGTAGTGGGCTCCGAGCGTCCAGCGGAGGCAAATAGCCCGAGCGGAGGTGGGGCTAGGGGATCGGAATCCAGTTGCAGGCCGGGATGCACCGAGAGCAGCACATCGGGTGGGGAGGTGCGCCAATTGAGCTTTGACCTTTGCATGATGCGTTGCTGCGGTGGTCAGCCGGGCTGCCCGCCTGCTCGATGAACTTTAGGCTCTTGCGCGAAAGCGGGAGCGCTAGTTCACGCGGCCTGACGCGGCGGCGGCGGTTGTGGGCTGAGGGCGAGGAATCGCTGGATGCAGTCGTCGTTGACGATGGGATAGGCAATCATGAATCGCATCTTGAGCAGGACGTGGGCATAGTTGCGATAGCCGCGCCCTCCCCGGACCAGCGACTCAGTTGTTGAGGGCCTCGACGCGACCGGCGGCAGGCGGTGTTCGCCTGGCGCCAGGATCGCGACCCGGTGAGCCTGTAGCGAGTCGTGCAACTTCATCAGCGGCTTGTGACAGCGCCGGATGGTTTGCCGCAGGATGCGGTCGAAGCCCACGACCATCGACGCCTGATCGGGCGCCCAATCCCGGCACTAGAATCATAGAGCCCTTGCGATCAGCCACCTTAGTTACATGGAATGAAACCGCTCGGGTGCGCAGGCGTCAGGGCGCTGCCTGTGCTCTGAAACCTCCCTTGATTGCGGAGGTGCTCTGTGAAAATTGGTGGACGATTCGATTCGAAACTCGATGATGGAGGGGGCCATGCGGCTTCTCGTCTTCTGCGCCGTTCTTCTGCTGCCGTCTTTCGCTCAGTCTCAGCACCGTGATCATCCTCGACACGAGGACCGTCGCGCTCGACGAAGCCGCCATCGGCATCGTCCCGACACCGTCGCGCCCTCGGCGGATGCGCCTCAGGCTGCGAACGCACCGATCGCCGTGACGCCGCCCGACGACACCGCCGCCAACCAGGCAACCCCCGACGAGCCCCCGGCGGTACCGACTTCGAGCGCCGCATCTCCTCTGGCAAACTTCGCGGTCCCCGACACTCCCCTGCCTGCCCGGTGGATCGAGCAACAACCAGAAGTGGCCTGGCACTACACACGCGACGCCAACCTCGGATCTGGATTCAATGCACCGGGGCTGTTCTTTCTCCCTGAACTCGAGGTGTCGTTCCTTCTCGACGACGATCCATTGGGTTATCGACGCCTCGGTTTCGCCCCCGTAGCTGTTATCCCGATCACCACGCGCTTTCGCTTCGGATGGTCCATCGGCGCGTTGACCCTGTCAGTGGCGGCACGCTTCTCGTTCATGATGGCGTCGCAGCAGCAGTTACCGTACGAGGGGCAGGCGTGGAACGGCGGCGCCGAGGTCGGCGGCCGCTACACATTTCTCTCGGGAGGTCCATTCCAGCCATTCCTCTCCGCGTCTGGAGGGATTCTCTTCTGGGGTCTGCCGCTGACGGTTGGGAGCAGCGCCAACGCCGAGCGGGTGAACGGGGCGGCGACCGTTGTCGCTCGGGGTGGGGTCGGCCTCTCGATCCGCCTGGTCCGCTGGCTCTATCTCGACATCACGGGAAGTGTCGAGTGGATGTCAGGAAACTCATTGCAGACAGGCAGCTCGGTTCTCAGCGGCGATCAGATCGCGATCGTTCCTTCGCTGGGGTTGAGCCACTACATCTCGGCTCGATGAATAGCAATCAAGGACAGCTCATGAGATTCCTGCTGCCCGCTCGATCCTACAAGAACATCGCGCTGCTGCTGCTGTCGTCGAGCTGTAGACCCAACCCGTCGGTCCCGTCGACGAACAGCGTCGAGGCACTCCGTGGACACGCGCGCCAGATGGCAGAACGGGCAACGTCGGGAGACCGGATCGGCGTAGCCGAGTACCGAGAAGCTGCTGCGGCTGCATACGCGCGCGCTTGCAGCCTTGGAGATGAAAGCTCGTGTCGACAGACTGTGCGCTACTGGGCCAGCGTGAATAATCGCAGCGCCCGACGCGCGCCGGCGATCGACGCTCGAACTGCCGCCGAGGTCGATGACCCCTATCTGCCGGCGCTTGCGCAACGGAGCCTGGAAGAAATCCAGCGGGCCTGGCGAGCGCTTGCTACGCTATCAGTTCAGACTGCGGTCGAGCAGTCTCGTGCGACACACGACGTGACCCCACTCCTGCAGGTGCACCGCGAGTTCGCCGCGAGCAATATCGAGGAGCCCGCCTTCTACGCGGTTGCGACGTCAGACCTCGCTCCCGAGCCGTCTCGTCGATATCTTGAGACCTACGCGCCGAACGGAGTGACGGCAGGCAACGAGCACGCCGTGAGTGTGCGTCGTCACCTCGCCGAGATCGACTTGCGCGAGGTGATTCGTTCGCTGCGTGAAGCCCCCGGGCGCTGGGACGCGCTGCAGCGGTTTGTGGCTCAATACCCTGAACTTTACATCGAGGAACCCACCGCTTTTCAGATGGCACGCTCCGCGAGTGACGTGGAGTTCATTGCCTGGTATCGCCAGAGATATGGCAGTGTGCAGGGTATGGGAGCGCACGTCGCAGCGGTACGTGAGCGCCATGCGGCGGTTATTTTGACGAGGTCCGTCGACGCGATGTGCGCCCAGCCGGCAAATCTCAGGCTCGCGCAACTTCAGCGTACGTTTCCTGCAGAGGTCGCTGGCGATTTCCGCGAGACCGCGGCGTGGCCAGCGGCCGCCACACGGGCCCTGGCGTGCGCTCGCGAGGCCGATGACGAGTTCAAAGGACCGTTGCTGGAGGCCGTGGCGTCGATCTTTTCAAGTACCGCCTCCGGACGTGAAGCGAGCGCGGCGCACGAGACCTTCAGAGCCGATGCTGCGCTGCGATCTCGCGATCTCAACGAAATGCGCACCTTTCTCGGTAGCGACGGTGGTATCGCGGCCAATGTGGCGCGAGTCACTGCGGCCTATCTCGCGGCGCTGAGGCGCAGTCGGGGTATGTCCGCAGAAGAACTTCAGAACTACCGCGATGTCTTTGATGAGGACAGCGACGGATATCGTCAGGTGGAGTCTTTGCGGGCTTCGGCCGAGCGTCGGGAGGCCGCCGCCCAGGAGCGGGAGGAGGCGCAGGAGCGAAGGCGCGAATGTTCCGAATGCGTTCGGACGCAACAGCAGATTTTCGGGGGCAGCAGCGAAGAATTCCGGTCGACCGTATGCGGTCAGGCATGCGGTGTGAACCCGGAGCGAGCATGCTCCAACTGCGTGCGAAGGTGCGTCTCCGAGGGGATTGCGTCGCCTGCCGAGTGTCGCTCGATGGCCTGCATGGGTGCATGCAATTGATCCACGAAAGAACTCGGACAACGGTGCGCGCGCATGAATCATGGGACTTTGATCCCTGATCAGCTTCGGTCGACTCCATAAGGTCGCCGTCGAATCTTGATGCCAGTCGGAGATATGCAGATGAACGCTGTCAACGAAGAGATCTCGGGAACACAGTCTGCGCGGCGAACGACCACGTTGGTCACCGCGTTTCTCGTCGCTGCGGTCGTTGGGGGCGCAGTCGCCTGCACCGAAGAGCGTACCCCCCTGCAATGGAACGGCAGTGCCTGGGTCGAGGTCAGACTCGACAGTGGATCGTCACCCCCGACCCCGGATTTGGTCCTCCCGCCCTCCGACACGCCGCCGATCTGCGAAGGTGAGGGACGGCAGACCTGTGCCGCCCGTTGCATCGATACGCGCAGCGATGCGAGCAACTGCGGCGCCTGCGGCAACCGCTGCGGGAGCGGGCAATTCTGCACAGATGGACGGTGCGGATCGACCTGCGGCGCGCCGAACTCGGTGTGTCTCACGCAGGGTGTCACGAACTGCAGCAACCTGCAGACTGACGCGACGAACTGCGGTTCCTGCGGCACTGTCTGCTCGACCGGCCCGCAGGCAATGGCTGTCTGCAACGCCGGAACCTGTGGCATTCAGTGTGCTTCTGGCTTCGCGGATTGCGATCGCAACATCACCAATGGCTGCGAAGTCGACACCCGTTCGAGCGTCGCGAACTGCGGCGGTTGCGGTCGGGCGTGTGCGATGCGCGCGAACACCAACGCCACCTGCAGTGCGGGGGCGTGTGAATACACGTGTGTCGCGCCATTTCAGAGCTGCGACAACAATGCCGAGAACGGCTGCGAAGCCGACCTGAGTTCGACGACCAACTGCGGTGCTTGCGGAACCGTGTGTCCGATGGGCGCCGCGTGCGTCGGAGGAACGTGCACCTGCTCGATGGGGATGTCACCCTGCGGAAATCGGTGCGTCGACCGGCAGACCGACAACGGCAACTGCGGGGCCTGCGGGAATGCCTGCATGGTCAGCGGTACGAGCTGCGCTGGAGGAATGTGCCTTTGCCCGTCTGGACGAACGGCCTGCGGGTCGACCTGTGTCGACACGACAACCGATGCTAGAAACTGTGGTGCCTGCGGGAACATCTGCACGACCACAGGAGCCTCCTGTGTTACTGGTAGCTGTCGCTGCCCGGCGGGACAGACTGCCTGCGGAGGTGCATGTGTTGACACCGCTTCCAACGCCGACCACTGCGGGGGATGCGGTGTCAGTTGCGGAGTCGGCGGCGTTTGTACGAGAAGCACGTGCTCGTGTCCCGGCTCTCCCGGAATGAACTGCGGAGGAACATGCCGAGATCTGGGAAGTGATCCTAATAACTGCGGCGCCTGCGCGAATCGATGCGGCGAAGGACTTTTGTGCGCCGCCGGAGCCTGCGTGACTGCGAGTAGAATCCGCAGTGTCGGAAGCGGCATGTGCGCAGTGGGGGCGGGGGGTAATGTC
>CAIOSS010000468.1 GCA_903860995.1 uncultured delta proteobacterium
GCGCCGTGCGCCGCAGCCTCGACCCCTCGCGCGTGCTGGCGCTGCAGGGCTTCTGGGAGATCGCGGGCTTCGGCATCAACGTGCTGCTCTTCCTCCTCGTGGGGATGCAGATCGACGCGCGGATGCTCTTCGCCGAGGCGCACTCGATCCTGCTGGCGGTGCTCGCGCTCCACGTCGGCCGCGCCATCGCGGTGTACGGCTGCTTCGCGCTCCTGCGGCTCGTCTCCCGCGACGCGATTCCGCTGCGCTGGCAGCACGCGATGGTGTTCGGCAACATCAAGGGCGCCCTCTCCATGGCCGCCGTGCTGGCGCTGCCCACCGACATGCCGTACCGCGCGCGCCTCGTGGCCATCGTCTTCGGGGTCACCTTCGTCACCCTGATGACCCAGGCGCTGCCCTTCCGCAGGGTGCTCTTCGCCCTCGGCCTCGCGGGTCGGGGCACCGACCGCTTCGAGGTCTCCCGCGCCCGGCTCATCGCCGCGCGCCGCGGGCAGACCGAGGTCGACGCGCTGCTGGAGACGGGGCTGCTCTCGCGGCGCGACCACGCCGAGCGGCGGGCGGGCTTCCAGCGGGTGGTGATCGAGTGCGAGGCCGCGCTGCGCACCCCCGAGGCCGACGCGGAGGACGACGCCGTCATCGACGGGGCGCTGCTCTTCGCGCAGAAGGCCGCGCTCGACGACGCCGCACGGCGCGGGCTCATCGCCGCCGAGACCGCCGAGCGGGAGATCGCCGCGATCGACCAGCGGCTCATCAAGATCGGCGCCCACGAGCCGGCGCCTGCCACGGAGGAGTGAGATGCGGATCGTGATCGCGGGCGCGGGGCGTGGCGGGCTGAGCCTCGCGGTGTACCTCCAGAAGCGCGGGCACTCGGTGTCCATCCTGGAGCGCGACGGTTCCATCGCGCGGCGCGCCCTGGAGGAGCACGGCATCGTGGCGCTGGAGGGCGACGCCACGGACGCGGGCACGCTGCGCCAGGCCGAGCCCCAACGGGCGGACGTGATCCTCGCGATGCTGCACCGGGACGCGGACAACCTGGCGGTGGCCTCGCTCGCGCGGATCCTCGGCGCGGGGCGGGTGATGGTGCGCATGCGCGACCCGGAGTACCGTCCCGTGTATCTGGCCGCCGGGGTGCAACAGATCCTGTCCGAGACGGAGGTGCTGGTGGGCGCCCTGGCGACGGCGATCGAGTTCGAGGCCGTGCGGCACTCGATGGTGCTGGGCCGGGGGGAGTCCATCGCGGTGGAGATCGTGGTGCCCGCCGACGCCGTGGTGGTGGGCCGGTCGGTGAGCGAGGTGGCCGCCGACGCGGGCTTCCCGAGCTCCTGCGTGATCGCGGGCATGACCCTCGACGGCGCGGTGAAGGCGCCCCGCGGCGCGACGGTGATCGAGAGCGGCACCGAGCTGCTGGTGGTCTCCGCGCGGGCCGACCTCTCGCGCACCATCGGCTTCTTCCTCCAGTCGGCGAAGAAGGCCTGACGTGCGCCCCACCACCCTCCGCGCGTTCGCGCTCGCCCTGGGCCTCGCGGCGGCCGCGCTCGCCGCGCCGTCGCCCGCGGCCGCGCAGACCCCCATCGTGCTCGACGCGGAGATCCCCGCCGGGGCCGACCGCTACTTCGCGGTGCCCTTCACGGTCCCGGCGGGCACCCGCGAGATCGAGGTGCGCCACGACGACCGCTCCGAGGCCAACATCCTCGACTGGGGCCTCGCCGACCCGGCGCGCTTCCGCGGCTGGGGCGGCGGCAACGCCGAGGCCGCCGTCGTCGCGGAGGCGGCCGCGTCCCGGAGCTACCTGGCGGGCCCCATCCCCGCGGGTCGCTGGTCGCTGCTCATCGGGCAGGCGAGGGTGACCGAGCGGCCCGCGCGCTACCACGCCGAGATCTTCCTGCGCACCGAACCCACGCTCGCCGCGCAGCCCGAGCGTCGCCCCTACGCCGACGCGCCCGCGCTCGCCCCGGGCCCGCGCTGGTACGCGGGGGACTTCCACGTGCACTCGCGGGAGAGCGGCGACGCGAGCCCGACCCTCGACGAGGTGGCCGCCTTCGCCCGCGGGCGCGGCCTCGATTTCGTCGAGCTCTCCGAGCACAACACCGTCTCGCAGCTGGACTTCGTGGGCGCCGCGCAGGCCCGGCACCCCGCGCTGCTCTTCGTGCCCGGCATCGAGGTCACCACGTACTCCGGCCACGCCAACGCCATCGGCGCCACCCGCTGGGTCGACTTCCGCGCGGGCTCCGGGGACCCCGCGGTCACCGTCGGCGCGATCACCGACGCGGTCGCCGCGCAGGGTGCGATCTTCGCGATCAACCATCCGGTGCTCAACCTCGGCGACGTGTGCATCGGCTGCGCGTGGTCGCTGAGCGAGGCGCCGGGGCGCGTGGGCGCCGTCGAGCTCCAGAACGGCCAGTACTCGGTGACCGGCGCGCTCTTCTACGCGCGCTCGGTGCGCTTCTGGGAGGCCTACCTCGCGCGCGGCGAGCACGTCGCCCCCATCGGCGGCAGCGACGACCATCGGGCGGGGCGGGACACCGGCTCGCTCTCCAGCCCCATCGGCGGGCCCACCACGATGGTGTACGCGACGGAGCTCAGCGTCCCGGCCATCGTGGCGGGCGTGCGGGCGGGGCGCACCGTGGTGAGGCTCCAGGGCCCCGGCGACCCGATGGTGGAGCTGCGCGCGGGCGACGCCGCGATGATCGGCGACACGGTGCGCGCCCGGCGCACGACGCTGCGGGCCACGGTGACCCGGGGGATGGGCGCGACGCTCGCGTTCGTGCGCAACGGCTCGGCGCAGGACCCGATCACGGTGGCCGCCGACCCCTTCACCGCGACCGTGGAGGTCGACGCGCCGCCGGGCGCCGCCGACGACCGCTGGCGCTGCGAGCTCGCGGTCGAAGGACGTCCCCGCGTGGTCACCGGCCACGTGTGGATCGCCGCGACGGGTGAGCCGCTGCTGCCCGACGCGGGCTCGGTCATCGATGTGGGCGTGGGCTTCGATGCGGGCGTGGGCTTCGATGCGGCCGCGACGACCCCCCCGGCGACGCCGGGTGGCTGCGCCTGCCGGAGCGCGCCGGGCCCGCGGGTCGCGCGCCACGGGTGGGCCGCGCTCGCGCTGCTCGGCCTCGCGATCGGACGGAGGTCACGCACGACCCGGCGTTGCCGTTGACGGCTGAGGCCCCTGCGAGGCTCTCCGTGCTGGAGGCGCGCGGGGTCACCCGCCGCTACCCGATGGGCTACGTCGTGATCGAGGCGCTGCGGGGGGTCGAGGTCGCGCGAGGGCTGCGCGCGGTCGAGCGGATCATCGTGCATCCGCCCGATCGCCTGGAGGAGGGCGAGCGCGTCGCGGCACGGTGACCGTACTCCCCGCTGCGCACACGAGCCTTCCGCTGGATCAGCGCACTCCGACGAGGCACATGGCTTGCTCCGAGGGCACCCATGGAAGCTCCGATGGCCGGGCATCAACGGGCGCGCTCGTCGGGGGCGTCGTGATCTTCGACGACCGCGCGGACGCCGGCCGTCGGCTGGGGCGCGCGCTCGCGCACTACCGCGACCAGCGCCCGATCGTCTTCGGGTTGCCGCGTGGCGGGGTGCCGGTGGCCGCCGAGGTGGCGCGGGCGCTCGGGGCACCGCTCGACGTGTTCGTCGCGCGCAAGCTCGGCGTCCCTACGCACCCGGAGCTGGCCTTCGGCGCGGTGGCCGAGGACGGCACCGTGTTCATCGACGCGCTGGCCGCCGAGCTGGGGCTCGACGCGCCCACGATCGAGCGCATCGCGGCGCGCGAGGGGGCGGAGGCTGCGCGGCGGGTCGCCCGATTCCGGGGCGGTCGCTCTCTTCCGGCGGTGCGAGGTCGGGTGGCGATCGTGGTCGATGACGGCATCGCCACGGGCGCGACCGCCCGGGTGGCCGTCCGTGCGCTGCGCTCGCTCGCACCGTCGCGCCTGGTGCTCGCGACGCCCGTCGCGTCGCCGTCGGCGCTGGCGTCGCTCTCGGCAGAGGTCGACGACCTGGTGTGCCTCTACGCGCCGCACGCCTTCGAGGCCGTGGGGCTCTGGTACCGCGAGTTCGAGCAGGTGCCTGACGGGGACGTGGTCACCTGCCTGGAGGCAGCGCGTGCCACGCAGTGACAAGTCGGGTGCGGGGACGACCTCGGCGTCGAGCTCCGTCAGTGCGGCCGCGGCGCAGCGAGCGGGACCTCCCTCGGGATGTGCACCGTGAGCAGGCCCTGCCGGTAGCGCGCGCTGGCCTGGGCCGAGCGTACGTCGCAGGGCAGCGCGATGGTGCGCCGGAGCGCTTCGCCGCAGCGCCACCCCGCCGCGGTGACGTGCGTGTTGGAGGGGCGGGCGTAGCGTTCGGCCTCGATGGTGAGCGAGCGCCCGGCGCAGCGTACGACGATGGAATCGTGCACCACCCAGCCCAGGGCCAGCATCACGATGACCTCGTGTTCAGTCTCCTGGACCTCCACGTGCACTTCGGAGCCGCCGAGACCCGCCGCGGTCTCGGATGGGGACGGGCCCGTCGGGTCCGGCGGTCGCGCCTGATTCCGTTCGGTGTGTCGATGCATCGCCGTGCTCCTCGCGTGGGGGAATTCCTCCCTCAGGCTCACAGCAGCAAGCAGGCCACCCAGTATTTCAGGTACGGCCCGCGCGGATCAGATCGGCGGTGACGCACGGCGCACCTCGGTCGTGCACGGCTTGCGCAGGAGGGGGGTGGTCTGACTGGAGCGCTGGTCGCCAATCCCCTCGGCAGTCCGTTGAACAGACGAGTGACCGATGGTGCGTTTCAGTGAGGTACAAAATGCAGCAAGCCCGGCCGGGGTCCCGGTCGGGCTTGCTACACCCCTTTGCTACCGTCAGCGTCGAAACGCTTGGAAGCTAAGGGGTACGGAGGGTGGAGGCGCCGGGAGTCGAACCCGGGTCCGCAAGTGCTCAACGATGACTTCTACACGACATAGCCGATGATCGGTTCTCGTCAGGTATCGTGCTCATCGGCAGGCACTCCACCCAACCAGCACCCCCTGAATCTCGCCGCACATCCGGGGTACCTTGATGTGAAGCCAGCCGAGTTCATTTACGCACTTCGATAAGCACTGGCAGGCTCATCGAGGCACGGCGTCACGGGTTCTTAGGCCGCGACGGCGAAGGGAACGTCGTTGTCGTTCGCTTCTCTTGGTTCCCGCGGTATTTACGCCGTTACGGGCCGGCGGTCGTGCCATCGATCGCGTCACAACCCACGTCGAAACCGTTTCGCCCCCTTTGTGGAGAGGTTGAAGAAACGCCTCTGCGGTTTCACCCGCGCGGGAGTTTCTCAGGCCCTGTGGATCACGCGCGCAGTCTGTGCCTTCGGCCCCGGGCGCGTCAAGTCTCCTTCACCGACCGCCGCAGGCCGTGCACGTCCCTTGACCCGTCGGCGGCGCTGAGGCACCTACGGCCCCGATGCCTGTCGAGCCACCCCCGAAAAAGGAACAGCTCCAGAAACTGCTCGAGCGCGGCAACGTGTTCCTGCACCTCGACCCGCGCGCCGAGGGCGTGCTGGTCCCCGCAGGGCACGCGAACAAACCCCAGCTCGTACTCCAGCTCGGCCTGCACTTCGCCGTCCCCATCCCCGACCTCAAGATCGACGAGCGCGGCGTCCGCTGCACCCTCTCGTTCAACCGCTCGCCCTTCCTCTGCGTCCTCCCCTGGTCC
>CAIOSS010000469.1 GCA_903860995.1 uncultured delta proteobacterium
GTGCAGCGGGCGCCCGGGGTGATGGGCGCGCCGAGCCTGGCGCGCGGGGGCGAGCGGCTGCTGTTCGCGTGGGGCGATCATCGCTCGGGCGCCGCGGGGCTCCACGTGGCGACCACCGACCTGCGCGGCCGCGGGGTGGGGGCCGTGCAGCGCCTGTCGATTCGCTTCACCGATGACTCGGCGGCCTCCGTGGCGGCGTCGGCGAGGGGCTTCGGGGTGGCGTGGTCCGAGCCGGTCTCGGGGGGCGCGCCGCGCTCGTACCTGGCCCGGGTCGACGCGCGCGGCCGGCGCATCGGGTCGGCGATGCGCGTGGCGGTGGAGGACGACTCGGGGATGCTCCATCCGTCGCTGCGGTGGGAGCGCGCGGGGTACGTGCTGGCCATGGCCCGCGCGGACGGGACGCTGGAGCTACGGCGAACGGGCCCGCTGGGCTGCGACGCGCCGCTGGAGTGAGCTGATGGCATCAAGGCGGGAAGACCGGGCGTGGCGGCTGATCGCGGTGTTGCAGAGCACGGCGGCGCTGAGCCCGGCGGTGGCGCTGAAGCTCTACGAGACCGCGGTGGCACTGCACGTCGAGCGCCGGGAGTCGGAGCCGGTCGCGGGGGACGAGGGGGTCGGGACGGTGCGGGCGCTCGGGCGCGAGCTGCTGCTGGGCACCATCGCGGGCCCAGGGTTCGAGGCGCAGCTCGACACGCCGACAGGGCGCTGCGAGGTGAGCTACATCGTGACGAAGGAGGGCCTCGCGCACGCCGCCGAGGAGGTCGCCCGGCAGCGCGAAGAGGCCCAGCGCTGGAACTGACCCGCGGCCGCGGTTGACCGGCGCGCCAGGGCGATCTAATCGAAGCGGTCCGCAGACCTGCGGAGCTTCGAGGAGAGACGCCGTGGCCGGAGTGATCGAGATCAAGTCGGCGCGCGAGGTCGACGACCTGCGCGTGTCCTGTCAGATGGCCGCCGACACGCTGCTTCTCGTCGGCGAGATGCTCCGCCCCGGCATCACCACGGAGGACATCAACGCCTTCGTGCACGAAGACACGGTCCGCCGCGGCGCCGTCCCCTCGCCGCTGAACTACCACGGCTTCCCGAAGTCGGTCTGCACGAGCGTCAATGACATCGTGTGCCACGGCATCCCGACGTCCGCCCAGAAGCTGCGCCCGGGGGACATCATCAACGTGGACGTGACGACCCTCTACAAGGGCTACCACGGCGACACGTCGGCGACCTTCTACATCGGCGAGCCCTCGCCCGAGGCGCGGCTGGTCACGGAGGTCGCCCGGCAGAGCCTGGAGATCGGCATCGCGCAGGTGAAGGACGGCGGTCGCATCGGGGACATCGGCGCGGCCATCCAGGAGTACGTGGAGAAGCAGGGCTGCTCGGTGGTGCGCGACTTCGTCGGCCACGGGATCGGGAGGAAGTTCCACACCGAGCCGCAGGTGCCGCACTACAAGCCCGGGCGCGACGCGCCGAACCCGCGGATGCGCGCGGGCATGACCTTCACCATCGAGCCGATGGTCAACCTCGGCGGCTGGGAGGTCGACGTCGACCCCAAGGACAAGTGGACCGTGCGCACCAAGGACCGTCGGTTGAGCGCGCAGTTCGAGCACACCGTCGTGGTCACGCGCGCCGGCTGCGAGGTGCTCACCCGCCGCGGCCGCACGCTCGCCAACAGCGAGAACGTCGACATCCTCCTCGCCAGCGGTTGAGCCGCGCACCGATGGACGACCGCCTCGCACGCTACGTCACCAACCTCGACCGCGAGGTCTTCGCGCTGCGCGACCTCCCGGAGGAGGTCATCGCGGTGCTCTTCGCCTACTACTCGCGCTCCCGCGACGACTTGCGCACCAACCTGCGCCGCCTCCTCGACGACCAGGAGCTCGACGTCGTCGGCGCGCCCTCGGCGCCGGGCCCGACCCTCGGCACCGCGCAGGAGAAGGCCCGCGCCTTCCACGAGAAGTGGGTCGTCGGGTACGGGCACTCGTCGGTCGCCGAGCACGCCGTGGTGCACCTCGCGGTCGAGCGCTGCTCCATCCTCGCGGCCAAGGCCCTGGAGGAGGCCCGGCTCGCCGCGTACACAGAGAAGTCCACGCGCTATGTGCGCTTCGACGAGGGCACCCTCGTCACCGACGTCGGCCTCCCGGTCCCGCACGCGGCGAACTACGAGCTCCACGCGCGGCGCCTGCTGACCGTGTACGCCCAGCTCGCCGACCGGGTCGAGCGGGCCCTCACGGCGCGCTACCCCGTGCCCGAGGGCGCCAACCCGAAGGCCCACGCCGCGACGCTCCGCGCCCACGGCTGCGACCTGCTCCGCGGCCTGCTGCCCGCCGGGGTGCCGACCAACGTCGGCGTCACCATCAACGCGCGGGTGCTCGAGCAGCACATCGGCAAGCTGCTCTCGTCGCCCCTCGCGGAGGTGCGCCGCATGGCGGGCTCGATGCGCGACGAGGCGTCGGTGATGGTGCCGACGCTGCTGAAGTACACGTCCCCCAGCGCCCACCGCGCGAGCGTGTACGAGCGCGTGATGCGCGCCCACGGCGCCCTGCACGCGCTCCCGGAGCCCCAGGAGGACGTGCTCGTCCGCCGCCTCGACCACGGCGCCGACCCCCTGCGCACGCTGGCGACGGCGGTGCAGTGCGAGCTCTTCGGCGCGTCCTGGCGCCAGGCGTGGCACGCGGCGCACGACCCCGACCACGCCCTCGCGCTCGTGCGCGCCTACCTCAGCGACCGCGGCCCCCACGACGGCCCGCTGCGGGCCCTCGAGCAGGTGCAGTTCCGCTTCGAGGTGTGCTGCGACTACGGGGCCTGGCGCGACCTCCAGAGGCACCGGCTGCTCTCCGCGACGACGCCCCGCCTCGGCACCCGCGAGGGCTACGCCGTCTCCGAGGAGCTCGACGCCATGGGCTTCGGCCCGGCGGTGCGCGACGCCCTCGACTCCGTCGCCGAGCCCCACCGCGCCATCGCCGCGGGGCACCCGTGGGAGGCGCAGTACCTCGTGCCGCTCGCATACCGGGTGAGGTATGTGCTCCAGGCCAACCTGCGGGAGCTCTTCCACCTCACCGAGCTGCGCTCGGCGCGCCAGGGCCACGAGGCCTACCGCAAGGTCGCGCAGGGCCTCGCGGCGAGCGTCACCGAGGTATGCCCGTGGCTCGCCGAGCACCTCCGGGTGGACTACGCGGCGTATCCCTTCGCGCGCCACTGAGCTTCGCCCGCCGCCATGCGCCCGCGAGGTGAGCGGCCCACCATAGGCCCACCGCCCCGAGGCAGGCGCGCGCCAGGGTGAGGTAGCGCCTTGTGATCTTCAGCTCGTCCCAGTGGTGCTGGTCGCGCAGCTTCGTGAGGTCGCCGTCCTCGCCGAGGCCGCCGCCCCACGGGA
>CAIOSS010000470.1 GCA_903860995.1 uncultured delta proteobacterium
CCCATGCCGCCCTGCGAGGTCTGCGGCACCGGACCGCCGCCCATGGCCTGACCCGCGGGCGCGCCCGCCAGCTCCATCAGCACCGAGCTCGGGATCCACACGGCGCCGAGGGAGTAGCCGCCTGCGACGTCGATGGGGACGGGCTGGTTCGGCGGGAGCCGCTGCGAGCTGCGGTCGAAGGTGCCGCTGCGGCTGCCCAGGTCGGTTACCGTGCGCGATGAGACGTCGACGCGCAGGTGGGTGCCGCTCACCGTGGGGTGCGACACGACGACCTGCGCGCGCCCCGGGTCGCGACCGACGGTGAGCACGCCGGGCCGCTCGAGCGGCAGCGCCGAGCGGTCGAGGAAGAGCTTCGACACCTCGGGCGAGTCGAGCGGAACCTTCGCCGCGCCGACCATCACCCGCGCGTGGAAGCCCGCGAGCTGCACCGACTCGTTGGGCGCGAGCTGCCGACCATCGACCTCGGTGCGACCCTGCGCGAGGTCCTGCAGCCAGAGGCCGTCGCGCCAGAGTAGCTGGGCGTGGCGGGCCGCGACGCCGGGGCCCTGCACGAGCAGGTCGCAACCAGGGGCGGCCCCGATGATCAACTGAGTCTTCGTCGGCATGGCGAGGCAGTGTATCGAAACACCGCCGGGATGGAACCACTCTCCCGCGAGGCCGAATCGCTACTCGACTTCGTCGGTGATCCTGATGCCCGGGGCGAGGCTGGAGAGCTCGAAGCGGGAGAACGTCCCGTCCCGGTCGAGGTCGCCGGTGGCGATGGCGTAGAACCACGACCCGCGCTGGGCCGTCGGCAGGAGGGAGTACCCGAGGTCGGGCGTCGCGCCGCCCACGGCGGGGGCCACGCCCGGGCGGCCCGCGATGCTCTGGTAGGAGTACCTCACCCGCTGGCGGGGCCGGACGCCCAGCTGGTTCCACGAAGCCGGGAGGTTGTTGTAGAAGTCGACCTGGCCGTCCGCGTCGCGGGTCATCTGCGCGGGCCACCAGTTGTTGCCAAGCGCCCCGAGGGTGCCGTTGGCCGAGCCCGAGAGCCCGTGGTCGTTGGACGTGTCGGCGTACATGTTGAACGTCGCGCGGTAGCCCTCCTGCGCCGCCGTGATGCGCCCCAGCACCTCCGACCCCTCCAGCGCGAACGAGCGGTACTTGCTGCGAGAGTACAGCGGCATCGCGATGGCCGTCAGGATGCCGATGATCACCACGACCATCATCAGCTCCACGAGAGTGAAGCCCCCGGCTCCGACGCCTCGTCGAGACGTGATCGGATTCAGCCACTCAGCACGTCGGGCAGAGGATCGGGCCATGCCCTTCAGGGTACGCGCTGGGCCCGCCCCGCGGCAACCGCCCTCCCCTACCTTACTTACCCCCCACGAAGGCGGAGCCTGAGGGGATGGATCGATGTCAGGAGCGCTTCTGGCAATGCGCGTCATCGTGCTACGCACCACAGAGGTGCCCATGCGTCCCCGACCCATCTCCGCTCCGGCCCGTCCCATGACGGTCACCGCGCTGCTCTCCTGCCTGGCGGGCTGTGACGCCGGCCCGTCGACCCGGGACTGCGATCGACGCCTCGCCTACTGCGACCCGATCGACGCGACGGTACCCTTCGACGTCCCGCTCCGCGGCGACGTGCGCCCCATCGACGCCACCGACCTCTTCACGGGCCTGCTCTCGGTCAGCATCGCGCCGGAGAACCCCACCCTCGTCGTGCGCGGCGTGGTCGCGACGCAGCCCTTCATGGCGCTCGGTCGATACGCCGATGGCACCCAGCGCCCCATCTCCCTCGGGGTCTGGAGCCTCACCCGCGCCCGCGCCGGGTCGATCGACCCGGACACCGGGAGCTTTACCGCCACGGGCCAGGTCGGCGACGTGACCGAGGTGCGATACCAGCTGCCCCGCCCCGCCGGCGACGCCCTGCGCGCCTCGACCACGCTCACGGTGCGCTTCGAGCAGGAGTCCTACGCCGCGCCCGCCACGGCGGCCGACCGGGCTCGCTTCGCCACGCTCGCCCCCGACGCGGCCCGCCAGGTGGTCGTGCGCTACCCCCTCGACAACGCGCTCGTGCCACAGAACGTCGCCCCCCCCGACGTGCAATGGGAGCAGGGCGTCGCGGGGGACGTCTACCGGGTTCGGCTGACCAAGCCCCACGTCGCGGTCACGGGCTACGTCACCCACACCGGCGCGGGCTTCCGCTTCGACTGGCTGGTCAACGCCGCGGGCTGGCGCGCGCTCGTGGAGTCCGACCTCGAGGAGCCCATCACGCTCCGCGTCGACCGCGCGACCGCCGGCGCCGCGATCGAGGGCCCCGCGCGCACCGTGCGCGTGGCGCAGGGCTCCCTCGCCGGCGCCGTGTACTACTGGGATCTCCAGGCGGGGAAGATCCTCCGCATCCGCGAGGAGCCCAGCGGGCCCGTGCGCGAGGACTTCCTCCCCAATCCCCCGGCCCGCCCCGCGGGCGGCAGCCGCTGCGTGGCCTGCCACACCGTCTCCCGCGACGGCCTCCAGATGGCCGCGGAGATGTGGGAGGGCCAGGGGCCCTCGACGGTGTTCGACCTGGGTCGCGACCTCACCGCCAACCCCGCGCCGACCCGCTTCCCGCTCACCGACACCGCCGCGTCGCCCTCGTGGGTGTACGCGTCGTTCAGCGCCAACTCCACCCGGCTCATCGCCAACCGGCTCGGCGGGCTCTTCCTGGTCGACCCCGCCACCGGCCGCACCGTGCCCCCCGCTGCCGGCACCCTGCCGCAGGGCAACAGCGTGCAGCCCGCGTGGTCGCCGGACGGCAACACCATCGCGTACATCTCCGAGGCCACCGGCGAGGGCCCCACGGCCTTCGGGGCGAGCAACCTCTCGACCATCCCGGTCACCGCGCCGGACAGCTTCGGCGCGGTCGCGCAGCGCGTGACGGGCGCCTCGCTCATGGCCCGGCGCGAGGCCGGCCGCGCGCTCGCCTACCCCACCTGGACCCCGGACTCCCGCTGGCTGGCCTTCCAGCACGGGCCCTACAGCGAGAGCGACCGCGCCGGGGCCACCGCCACGGCCCCGCGCACCCGCTTCCCCGCGGCGCTCTACCTCGTCGCCCCGACCGGGGGCACGCCCACGCGCCTGACCAACGCCTCCGCCGACGAGCGCGAGGACGACGCTTACTTCCCGAACTTCTCGCCCTTCGTCCAGGGCGGCCATTACTGGCTCGTGTATTTCTCCCGCCGCGACTACGGCAACGCCCAGGCGGGCACCCGGGGCACCGGGCGGCGCCAGCTCTGGGTCACCGCGATCAGCACCAGCGTGACCCCGGGCACCGACCCCTCGAACGTCCCCTACTGGCTCCCGGGCCAGGACGTCGGCAGCGACAACGTCAGCGGCTTCTGGGCGCCGCAGCCTTGCCGGCCGCGCGGGATGAGCTGCACGGTGTCGAGCGAGTGCTGCGCGGGCACCTGCGGGCCCGACGCGATGGGCAACCTGGTGTGCAACCCGCCGCCGCCGGAGGCCGCGTGCCGCCGGGAGGGTGAGCGCTGCGGCGCGAGCTCCGACTGCTGCGAGGGCCTGAGCTGCGCCGCCAACGTCTGCCTGCGCCCGCCCGGCTGAAGACCCCCCACGCCATGAAGCCCCTCCTCCGACTCGCATCCGTTCTGACGCTGGCCCTCGCACTGGGCTGCACCACCGAGCCCGCGGCGGACCCGCCGCCCGAAGACGCCGGCGCCCTCGACGCCGCGCCCGACGACCGTGGCAGCGCGGCGACCGACCGAGGGCCCCGCGGCGAGGCGGCCTGCGAGCTCGACCTCGACTGCGACGACTCGCGCTACTGCAACGGCGCGGAGCGCTGCGTGCTGGGGCGTTGCGCCGCAGGGACGAGCCCCTGCGACGATCGCTACTCCTGCACCCGCGAGGTGAGCTGCGACGAGGGCACCCGCGCTTGCGCCCGCGTCCCCGACGACTCGGTGTGCGGCGACGGCAACGCCTGCAACGGCACCGAGCGCTGCGACCCGACGACCCCGGGCGCCCTCGCGGGCACCGGGTGCCAGCCGGTGCGCGTCGACGACCAGATCGACTGCGACGACCGCAACACCTGCACCATCGACTCGTGCGACACGCGGCTGGGGTGCGTGCACTCCCCGCGCGACCTCGACGGCGACGGGTACATCGCGACGTCGTGCACCAGCGACGCGACCCCGCGGGGCACCCCGGGCACCGACTGCAACGACAGCGACCCGCGGGTGTACCCGGGCGCCGCCGAGGCCTGCGACGACGGCAGGGACAACAACTGCAACCTCCTGGTGGACTTCGCCGACACCGCGGTGTGCCGGCCCAGCAACGACGCCTGCGAGCGCGTGCAGGAGATTCGCGTGGGCGCGGCGGCGACCTACTCCGTCACCGGCTCGACGGTGGGTCTCGGGGCGGGCTTCTCCCTCGGCTGCGGCCGGGCGGGTCAACCCGTTGCGCTCTACCGCTTCACGCTCGGGTCGGCCCAGGACGTCGCCATCAGCAACGACGACACTGCGACGCCGGTCGGCGCCATCGCGCTGCTGTCGTCGTGCGCGACGAACGCCGAGCTGCGCTGCGCCCGGGGCGTGTCGGCCACGGCGCCGCAGGTGCAGGTTCGCTCCCTCCCCGCCGGAACCTACTTCGTCGCGGTGCAGACCAGCACGCCGCGGATCTTCCGGCTGCGCCTCACGGTGGGCCGCCCGAGCACGGCGCCCGAGTCCGACCTCTGCCCCGCGGCGGGCGCCACAGCCCGCTTCGACCTCGCCGACGGCGAGGCCCGCACGGTCTCCTTCGCGGGCCTGCTCCCGGACTACTCGTTGAGCTGCGACACCGGCGCCCCGACCGCAGACGCGGTGCTTCCCCTCACGCTCCCCGCGGCGCGCAACGTCACCCTCACCATCACCGGCCCGACCAGCGAGCGGGTGACCCTCGCGCTCTTCCGCGCGCCCTGCGGCCTCGCCTCGAGCGAGGTGCGGTGCGCGACCGCGATCACCACCACCCGGATGGTGCAGCGCCCGCTCGCGGCGGGGTCGTACTTCGTCGTCGTGCGCAGCGGCACCGCGCGGGACGTCACCGTGCAGGCGACGGTCACGGACCCGACCAACCGCACGCCCGGGGACGTCTGCCCCGGGGTCGAGGTCACCCCCGACGGCCCGGTGCTCTCGCTCTCCCCGCCCCGCTTCGAGGCCTTCCCCGACACCGGCACGAGCTGCGGCTCCAACGGCACCGTGGACGGGTGGACCGAC
>CAIOSS010000471.1 GCA_903860995.1 uncultured delta proteobacterium
CCGCCCGGCGCCTGCGCCCCGCCCTGCGCCCGTCGCCGATGCCCGCGCCGCCCGGCCCGTGGGGCCCGGTCGCCTCGCCCTCGCGGCGGCGCAGAGCGCGGTCGACGAGGTCATCCTGCCCCGCATCGAGGTGCGCGCCCGCCGCGGCGCCCCTGCGGTCGCCGACTCGTCCGTCCGCGGCGCCCGCAACGCCCGGCTGTGCCTGCGCCCGGTGGTCACCGTGCGCCGCGTGCGCAACAGCGAGATGCCCACCTGGACGGGGCCGCTCACCGACTGCACCGGGCGCCCCACCATCGCCGCGCTCGCCGCCGTGTCGCTGCTCGCCCAGCCCGGTCGCTTCACGGACTTCGACGTCGACGCCGCCGTCGCGCAGCTCCGCCGCGTTGCGCCCGCCGCGGGGCTCAGCCTCGCCGACGAGACGGCGCCCCGCGCCCGCGCCCGCCTCCGCGCCCGGTCGTCGGCGCCCGCCGTCGAGCGCGACCGGCTCACGCACGACCCGCTCATCATGCTCACCCGCAACGCGCGCGTGCTGCACCCGCGGGTCATCCAGCTGATGCAGGGGCTCTTCGATCGATTCCCGGGCAGGGTCGCGGAGATCGTCTCGGGGTACCGGCCGGGGGAGGGGCGCAGCCGGCACGCCCACGCCCGCGCGCTCGACCTGCGCCTGCGGGGGGTGCGCCACGAGGACGTGCGGGACTACGCGCGCACGCTCCCCGACGCCGGGGTCGGGTACTACCCCAACAGTGTGTTCGTGCACCTCGACACCCGCGACGCGCAGGAGGGAGGGGCCTTCTGGACGGACTTCTCCGGCCCCGGCGAGGCGCCGCGCTACGGGCACTGGCCGCCCACCGACCAGGACGTGCGCTCCGAGGTCGAGTGGATGGTCAACGACCGGGACGCAGACCTCACCACCGCCCGCGAGCGCGAATGGTCGCCCGAGGTGGTGCACCTGCCCACCCCCGCTCCCTGAGCAGATGCCCGCGGAATCCAAGGCGCACGCGGATCTTCACGCGTGAGCCTTGAACAATGCCGCCGGGAGGGTCATGGTGCGTGCGTCCCTCTGCCGGACAGGTGCTGGATGCGTATAGAATCCCGCTTTATCTACACGAATCCGGGGGTCAACCTCGCGGTGGTGTGCAGGCCCGGATCTTTCACCGGGAAGCCTTAAATCGCGATACCCGACTCCCACCTTGGCGTGTCCAAGGGGTTCGCTACGGTCCCACGGTCCACGCGGTACGGACACCTTCGAAGGGCGATGATCCTAGCAAGATCATCGCCTTTCCCTATTGGGTCCGACGTATGACGCGGCGCGACCACCACTTGCCAGGTTCAGTCGACATCGTGCATGGTCAACTTACAAACCAACTAAAAAGGAAGATCCAGTGACCGCAATCTGGTCTCACCGCTTCGAAGTCGTGATGCGCCCGCTGCGCGATCTCGGGGCGGCGCCGACGACGGTGTACCTTGAGACACGCACCGCCGCGCAGGCCACCCGCGACGCCGTCACCCAGTATCCCGAGATGAAGGTCCTGTCGGTCGCCCGCGCCTCCGCGACCGTCACCGCGGTGCGGCCCTTGGAGCAGCACCACAACGTGGTGGTCCCGCTGGCCCGCGTGGCCGGCCGGCGCTGATCACGCCTCGACCCGCACCTGCACCAGCTGCCCCGCCTCGCTCACACCATACAAGGTAAACCGCACCGCCCCCGGCATCCCCGGGACGGTGAGCTCCACCCGCACCGCCGCGGCCTCGACGGCCACCACCGCGTAGCGCACCGCGCCGTCCGCGTCGGTGAACATCGCCACTACCGCGTCGACCCCGCGGTGCTCGGTGCCGTCGCCCTGCACGAACACCACGTCGGCGTGCAGCGCCTCGGCCACCGCCCGCGCGTCGCCCTCGACGAGCACCCGAAGCAGCGCCGCGGCCTCTTCGCTCACGGCACCCTCCACGCTTCGAGCGTCCATAGCCCGGTGCCCGACTCGCGCTCGTCGACGCCGTAGGTGCCTCGGAAGCCCAGCGCGTCGGGGAGCAGCCGCCCGCGGCCGGTCGCCACCGCGTCGCGCGGGGACACCTCGCGCCAGCGGATGGCCAGACCACCACCGGGCAGCGCGTCGCCGTCGAAGGTGCCCTCCCGCTCCTGGTAGCGATAGGTCGCGCGCCACCGCCGCTCGCCCAGCGGCGTGAGCAGCGTCTCGACCGCGACGCCCGTCGGCAGGCCCGTCCATCGACCCAGCCAGAGCCCCGCGCGCAGCTCGGTGGTCGGCCGCCCCGCGCGTCGCAGCTCGATCGCCTCGTGGCCGGGGCCCGCCTCGCGGAGCGTGCCGTCGCGCGCGTCCAGCGAGAGCTCCACCCGGCGCTCGCGCCCCTGCTGGATGGCGATGGTGCCCTCCTCGCGCCACAGCCCCGCGTACCCGCTCGACCCGCGCACCGCGGCGAGCTCGCCGTGCCACGGCGGCAGGTCCCAGCTCCCGCGGAGCACCGCGCCGTCTTCGTGTAGCCACACCGCGACGCGCATCCCCTCGGGCACCTCCGGCCAGCGGCCCCAGTAGAGCCCCGCCAGCGTCGGCCCCCGCGGCGGCGCGCTCTCCCTCGGCGCCTCTGCCCTGCGGCAGGCCCCCGCGAGCGTGGCGGCCAGCACCGCCCAACCGATCCGCTGTCGTCCTCGTCCGCGCAACGCGCCGCACCATGCCGCAAGACCCCACCGATTGACTATCCTCCGCGCACCGGATGGCACTCCCCCCGCTCGCCCTCGCCGTCGCCCGACCCACCCTCGCCGCGCTGCTCCCGCTCGGCCTCCTCGCCGCCGTCGCCCCGTGGCTGCCGCTGGGCCCGATCGCCGCCACCCTCCTGGCGCTCGGAGTCGTGGCCCTCGCCCTCGTGGGGGGCGTCGCGCTCGCTCCGTCCGCGGCCCTCCCGGCGCGCGTCGCGCTGCCCGCCGCGCTCGCCGGCGTCGCCCTCGTCGCCCTCGCCCTGCGCCTCCCGCCGGTCGCCTCCGGGCTCGCCGGGGCGCTCGGGCTGCTCACCGTCGCGGTCCTCGTCGGCGGGGCCATCGGGGCGCGGATGGAGTCCCCCGGCCACCTCGCCGCCGTGGCCCTCGTCTCCGCCGCGGTCGACCTCTGGAGCGTCACCTCCCCCTCGGGCCCCACCCACCGCATCGTGCAGTCGCCCGCCCTCCTGCGGGTGCTCACCCTGAGCGTGGCGATCCCGCCACACCGGGAGCCGCGGCCCGCCATCGGCTTCGGCGACGCCGTGTTCGTGGCGCTCTACCTCGCCGCCGCGGCGCGCTTCTCCCTACCCCGCGCCCGCATGGGCGCCGCCCTCTGGCTGGGCATCGTCGGCGCCGGGGGCCTCGCGATCGCCCTGGAGCGCGCCGTGCCCGCCCTCCCCACCATCGGGCTGATGGTACTGGCGACCCAGCCCCTGGCGCGCGATGTTCCGCCTGCTGATCGGCGGGCGACTGCGCTCGCCGTGGGGTTGCTGGCCGCGTCGGTGGCCCGCGCCCTCACGCGCTGACCGGTAAGACGGGAGTCACGGATGTTCGCTGCCTGGGGTCGATGGGTCTTCGCGCACCGCCGCGCCGTGCTCGCGGTGAGCGCCGCCTTCCTGCTGGCCTCGCTGGCCTCGCTGCTCGTCGGGGGGCGGCTCACCTCGGGGCGCATCCACGGCATCGAGGCCGACACCGCCGCCGAGCTCATCGACCGCGAGCTCCCGCAGGCGGGCGCCTCGGGCCTCACCGTCGTCCTGAGCCACGCCGACTGGACCACCGACGACCCGCGCTTCCAGGAGGCCGCCCTGCGCGCGCTCGCCCCCCTGCGCCGCGACCCGTCCGTGCTCCGCGTGCGCTCGCCCTTCGACGAGGACGTCTCCGCCGTCGAGGCCTCCACGATGCAGTCCCTCGACACGCACCACGCCATCGCCACGGTCGCCCTGCGCCACGCCGCGACCGTCGACACCCGCGGCTACCCCGCCCTCCGGCGGCGCATCGTGGGGGGGCCGCTCACGGTCACCGTCACCGGCCTCGGGGCCTTCCGCGCCGACCTCGACGCCGTGCTCGAGGGCGACCTGCGGCGCGCCGAGCTTCTCTCCGCGCCGCTCTCCCTCGTGGTGCTGCTCGCGGTGTTCGGGTCGGTGGTCGCGGCGCTGCTCCCGGCGGGCATCGGCGGGCTCGCGGTGGCGGCGGGCATCGCGGCGATCATGCTGATCTCGTGGCGCGTGGAGGTCGCGCAGTACGCGATCAACATCGTCTCGCTGGTCGGCCTCGGCGTGGCCATCGACTACTCGCTCTTCATGGTCAACCGCTTCCGGGAGGAGCTCGCCGCGGGGCTCACCGTGGAGGACGCCGTCTCCCGCACCGTCGCCACCGCCGGGCGCGCGGTGGCCTTCTCGGGCCTCGCGGTGGTCATCGGGCTCTCGGGGCTGTTCTTCTTCCGCGGCTCGTACCTCGTCTCCCTCGGCCTCGGCGGCACCCTGGTGGTGACCTTCGCGGCCCTCTACGCGCTCACCTTCCTGCCCGCCCTGCTCTCGGTGCTGGGGCCCAACGTCAACCGCTGGCGCATCGGCGGCGGGGCGAAGACCCACAGCGGCGGGTTCTGGCACCGCCTCGCGACCTGGGTGATGCGCCGCCCGCTGCTGGTGCTGCTCCCCACGCTGGCCCTGCTGCTCGTGCTCGGGCGCCCCTTCCTCGACATGAAGGTCGCCATCCCGGACATGGGCGTGCTGCCCGCGAGCACCGAGACCCGCCGGGGACACGCGCTCCTCGTGGAGCACTTCGCCGAGCGCGCGGCGACGCGGGTGGTGATGGTCGTGCGCTTCCCCGGCGGGCCCCTCCAGCGCCGCGACCGGGTGCTCGCGCTGCGGGCGCTCAGCGCCCGGGTGGCGGCGATCCCCGGCGTCGACCGTGTGGAGAGCGTCGTCGACCTCGACCCGACGCTGGAGCCCGACGGCCTCGCCGACGTGCTGATGGACCCCGGGCAGCACACCGAGGGGCACCAGCTCTTCGTGCGCGACACCGTCGGGCCCAACGCCGTGGTGCTCTCGGCCCTCACCGAGGCCGCGCCCGCCTCGGAGACGGCGCGCTCCATCGTGCGCGCGGTGCGGTCGCAGCGGCGCGTGGCCGACGGCGAGCTCGTCGTGACGGGCCAGAGCGCCATGGACCTCGACACCGCGGCCTACCTCCGCGCCCGGGTGGGCCCGGCGCTGGGCTTCGTCGTCGTGATGACCATGCTGGTGCTGCTCGCGCTGCTCGGGAGCGTGGCGCTGCCCATCAAGGCCGTGCTGATGAACCTCCTTTCCATCACCGGGTCCTTCGGCGCGCTCATCTGGATCTTCCAGCAGGGCCACCTCGCGAGCGTGCTGAGGTTCACGCCCGGCCCCGTCGACCCGTCGCTGCCCATCCTGATGTTCTGCGCCACCTTCGGTCTCTCGATGGACTACGAGGTGCTCATGCTCACCCGGATGCAGGAGGAGTACGCCCGGCACGGGGACAACACCCGCGCCGTGGCCGAGGGCCTCGAGCGCTCCGGGCGCCTCGTCACCAGCGCGGCGGCCATCATGGTGGCGGTCTTCGCCGCCTTCGCCATGGCCGACGTCATCCTGCTGAAGGCCATGGGCGTGGGCATGGCCCTCGCGGTGGCCCTCGACGCGACGATCGTGCGCATCCTCGTGGTGCCCGCCACCATGCGCCTCCTCGGCGACTGGAATTGGTGGGCCCCCGCGTTCATCCACCGCGTGCAGCGCCGGCTCAACCAGGGCGGGCACTGAGGGCAACACCCCGGGGCGCGCGTTGCTCGACGCCCGCGGGGGGTTCCGGTAGCTCTGGGAGGGACAAACATCCCCTCGCTACCTGCTCTGGTTCGCCTTCGCGCTCACCCTCTTCGGATGTACCAGCGATCCGGCGCCCGCCGGCGTCGACGGCGGCGGGACCGACGTCCCCCTCGACGTAACCTGCGCCGCGAGCCACGGCGGGCGTGTGCGCGAGCGGCGCGCGGACGTACGGCGGGTCCTTCGTGATGGGCGTCGCGCCGCCCCCGTCGGCGTGCACGAGCTGGGACACCTGGCGCGCGGGCCTCGGCACGACCTACACCCGGGTGACCATCCGCGGGACCTTCAACGCCGCGGGCATCTCGTGCACCAACCCCGCCGTGGTCAACGGGCTCGCGACGGCGCTACGCACCGGGGCCAACTTCAGCATGAGCTGCGACGGACGGGTATGGTCGCTCTGCGGCACCCGCTACAACGGCGAGCTTTGGATCGACCCCCCGGCGACCTGCAGTTC
>CAIOSS010000472.1 GCA_903860995.1 uncultured delta proteobacterium
ATGAACCACGGCGCCAGCACCGCCTGCGAGCATCGGCCTCCGACACGAGGTGATCGGTTGGAGCGGCTGCCCGCCCAGCCCGTCGCGCCCTTGCGATCCTTGCGACCCTTGCGGTTCTTCTCCCCCGGCGCGGCCGCAGCGCGGAACGTGTCAACGATCGTGAGACAGTTTTCGGTCGAGTTTACTGAAGCACCTCCTCTTGCGCGGGGGTCGTACCCCCGCACCCCCCGGGTTCCTTGGATCCGCAGGACGGCGGCCCGTCCTGCGTCCCTGCGGAACTCTTCTTCGGCGAGTTGATCCACGCGGCGGTGGGTGGGCGTGGGGCTCTCGGCACGCCGTTGACGAAGCGCTCCGGGTGCTCGGCGTAGGCCGCGGCGAGCACGACGTCTCTGGCGGCGACGCGCTCCTCGACGCGCCCGTGGTGGACGTCCGCGGGCGTCAACAACGCGATGCCGACGTGGTGGTGCTCGTGGTTGTACCAGTCGAAGAAGGGGCCGCAGAACGCCCGGGCATCCTGCTGCGAACCGAAGCGATCGGGGAAGTCGGGGCGGTACTTCAGGGTCTTGAAGTGCGCCTCGGAGTAGGGGTTGTCGTTGGAGACGTGAGGGCGCGAATGGGTCTTGGCCACCTCCAGGTCGCAGAGCATCTGCGCGACCGAGCGCGAGGTCATGGACGCGCCGCGGTCGGCGTGCAGCGTGAGCGTCCCCGGCGTGATTCCTTGCCGACGGCAGGTCTCCGCGATGAACTCCCGGGCGAGCTCGTCGGACTCACGCGGCGCGATCATCCAGGCCACGACGTAGCGGCTGAACACGTCGAGGATCACGTACAGGTAGTAGTACGTCCACTTCGAGGCGCCCCGCAGTTTGGTGATGTCCCACGACCACAACTCGTTGGGGCGCGTGGCCATCAACTCCGGCCGCTGGTAGTTCGGTCGCATCGTCAGCGCGCGCCGCTCGCGCACCTCCTGGTGTCGATGCAGCACGCGGTAGAACGTGCGGATCGAGCCCAGGTAGAGCGTCTCGTCGAGCAGCGTGGCGTACACTTCTGCGGGCGCCTTGTCGGCGAAGCGCGGCTCATGCAGCGCGGCCAGGATGCGTCCCTCCTCGGCGTCCGACAGTCGCCGCCAGGAGCGCCGTGGCGGGGTCTCGGACGGCGCCGCGATCCCCGCGAGCGACGGCGCGCGCTGGCGATACCAGGTGGCCCGCGAGAGGCCCAGCGCGCGGCACACCACGGCGACGCCGAGCACCGCGACGAGGGGTAGGGCGAGCGCGATCACCGCGTCTCTCCGCTCGCCGACAAGTCGATCGAGAGCAGCCCCGCAAGTTTTTTTTGGAGCGACACGAGCATCTCGGCGCGCTCGGCGCGGAGGGTCATGAGGGCGAGCTGGTGCTCCAGCTCTCGCGTGCGGTCGGTCGGGATCGTGGCCGCGACAGCGGGTCCCCGACGCGGCGACGTGGCGCCTCCGAGGAGTCCGGCGTCGCGCGCGCGGCGCCATTCGGTCAGGTGCGAGGAGTACAGCCCCTGCCGTCGCAAGAGCGCCACGATCTTCCCAGGCTCGTCGGCGGCCGCCTCGGCATCCGCGAGAATCTTCCGCTTGAACGCGAGGCTGAAGGTGCGCCGCCGAGCCTTCGGGGTGACCTCCGTCGGGGCGACGTCGGGCTTCTTCGTGACCATGTCCATGAGACCGTCTCCTGCTCGCCCTGGTTCAGTAAACTCCCCACCCGGGGTGTCTCACTGATCATTGGCACGCAGGGATCCGTCGTGCCTCGGCCGGATCGAAGGTGTCGTAGAGCGCCGCGGCGCTGTGCGTCGAGAGGTTGTCGAGCACCACGCGCACGCACTCCGCCTCCGCGTAGTGCAGGTCCACCAGCTCC
>CAIOSS010000473.1 GCA_903860995.1 uncultured delta proteobacterium
AGGTTGCCGTCGCCCGCGTGCCCGTACGTGGGCATCACCACGCCCTCCTCCGCCGCGATGACCTGCACCCGCGCGATGAGCTCGGCCACCTGCGATCGCGGCACCACCACGTCCTCCGAGAGCTTGTGCGCCGCCCTCCCCCGCAGCGCCCGGGACATCACCCGCCGCACCGCCCACAGCGCCGCCCGCTCGGCCGCGTCGACCGCCGCGTGCACGCTCACCGCGCCGGCCGCCACGCAGGCCTCGCCCGCCCGCTCGGCCTCCTTCGCCACCGCCGCGTCGTCGAAGCCGTCCACCTCGATCACCAGCGCCGCGCCCGCCCCCGCCGGGAGCACCGCCGGGTCGTCGGCCCGCATCACGTCGCAGCAGATCGCGTCGAGCAGCTCGATGCACCGCGGCCGCGCGCCCGACGCCAGGAGCGCCGCCACCGCGCGCCCCGCCGCCACCGCGTCGGCGAAGACCGCGAGCACCCCGCGCACCGCCGTCGGCAGCGCCGTCAGCCGCAGCGTCACCTCGGTGAACACCCCGAGCGTCCCCTCGCTGCCCACCAGCAGCCCGACGGTGTCATATCCTGTCACACCCTTGGCGGTGCGCCGGCCGTGCTGCACCAGCGCGCCGTCCATGTGGGCGCACTCCAGGCCCAGCACCCAGTCGCGCGTCACGCCGTACTTCACCGCGCGCGGCCCGCCCGCGTTCTCGGCCACGTTGCCGCCGAGGCAGCACCACTCGGCGCTCTGCGGGTCGGGCGGGTAGAACAGCCCCTCGCGCTCGACCGCGGCGTGCAGCGCCCCGGTGCGCATCCCCGCGCCCACCACCGCGACGGCGTTCGTCCGGTCGATGTCCTTGAGGTCGCCGAGGCGCGAGGTGTCGAGCACCACGCCCGGCGCCGTCACCGTCGCCCCGCCGGTGCGCCCGGTGCCCGCCCCGCGCGGCACCACGGGCACGCCGTGCCGATCGCAGGCCCGCAGCGTGGCGACCGCATCCGCCGCCGTCTCCGCGAGCACCACGCAGGGCGGGACCACCCACGCCGCCTCGCTCTCGTCGCGCGCATACCCCGCGCAGAGTTCGGGGTCGGTGAGCACCCGGGAGGGGCCGAGGAGGCGCTCGAGGTCGAGGGCGACGCGCTGCGCGGGGGTCATCGGTCGGGGGAGGCCATGGCTCGCCTCGCGGAGTCGCTCAGTCGAGGCTGGCGCGGAGCTTCGGGAAGAACTCGCCGGTGAGGTGGGCGTACTCCTCGGGCGAGTCGCACTCCATGAACATCAGCTCGTGGAAGACCGACGGGCTCACCCGGTCGGCCAGCATGAGCCGCTGGGTGATGTCCTCGTGCTCGCTGCGGGCCTTGGCCGTCGAGTACTGGATGCACCAGTCGGTGGCGGCGCGCACCAGGGCGTGGTCGCCCGGCTCCCAGAGCACCATGCCCGTGGCCTCGCCGTAGCAGGTCATGCCCGGCAGCAGCGCCTTGCCCGCGCTGGTGTCGAGCAGGCCCTTGCCGTGGGTGAGGGCGCGGTTGTCCTTGCCGAAGACCATCACCTCCTCGTTGGACTCCTTGTAGTCGCCGCACACGAGCGTGCGCGAGCGGCCGTCGCGGGAGGGCGCCCCGAGGGCGTGCAGCACGCCCGGCTCGTACAGAATGTCAGCGTCCATGAGCACCACCCGCGCGTGCCCGTCGAGGATCTCGTGCTCGCTGTGGAGCGCGAACCAGAACGAGTGCCCGCTGCCCGAGGTGGTGAGGTCGTCGGTGGGGTTGAGGATCCAGTGCACGCGGCAGCCGCGCGGGCCCTTGAAGGGGCGCTTGGAGGTGACCTGGTTGCCGACGAGGAAGATCTCCCGCACGCCGATGGCTGCGAGCTGTTCGATGTGCCAGTCGATGAAGCACGGACCATCGGGGGTGCCGTCCAGCGAGAGGAACGGCTTGGGGGTCTGCGAGGCGCGGGCGATGCGGTTGCCCTGGCCCGCGGCGAGAATCACGGCCTTGTCGATCATCGGGATTGAGCTCAGTGGGAAGAGGCGGTCATGGGTTGCGCGTGCAGCAATCGGTTGCTCGCGGAGATCGTCGCCGCGAGGATCACCACACAATACGCGCTCGCGGCGAGAAATCCCTCCACCGGCCTCGTGAGGAGGGTCGCCACGGTCAAGATCAGGATGCCCGTGTCGCCGCCCGAGAAGCCCACCTTGAGGAGCGTCGAGCGGAGCTGCGGGTCGTTGCGCTGGGCCATGGCGCGCAGCCGCTCGACCGCGGGGTGCGGCACATCATCAGCCGCCCGGGCCTGCCCCGTGGCCACGCGCGCCCGCAGCGCCGGGAGCATCGACGGGCTGATGGCCAGGGTCTGCACCCGCGCGAACCAGGCCGAGAAGCCGATGGCGAGCCCGGGGTTCTTCTTCGCCTCGAGCTGCAGCTGGACGAACTCGTCGGCCACCTCGTCGCGCCCTTCGAGCAGGATCGACGTGAAGCGGCGCTTGTAGAAGTCCCAGCAGAAGGTGCAGAGCGCGACGAGCGCCGCGGTGCCGACGGAGAGCGCCATCGCCGGCGCGAAGCCGAAGACGCGGGCGAAGGCCACCCACGAGCCGATGATGAAGGCCGCGAAGCCGATGAAATCGCCGGTCTGGTCCATCGCGCGGCCGTAGGGCGAGGCGGTGCCCTTCGCGCGGGCGAGCACCCCGTCGAAGCAGTCGAGGATGGAGCGCACCTCGTACATCGCCCCCCCCGCCACGAGGAGCGCGGGCCGACCCGTCGAGATGAGCGCCCCGGCACTTATACCGAGGAGGGTATGCCCGATGGTGACGTGGTTGGGCGTGAGGGGCGTGCGCGCCGCCGCCCCGACGATGGCGTGCCCGATGGGGTAGCGCCAGAGCCGGTCGGCGGGGTTGACCAGGAGCCCCAGCAGGCTCTTCGCTGTTTCCGTCCGGGCGCTGGGACCCGATCCATCGGCCATCGGTGCACCTCCTGGCGTGTTCACCCCGGCCGCGCCAGCAGCGCCCGGAGCCCCTGCTCCAGCTCAGTCATGTCCTGCTCGCCGAGCGCGCCCATCACCGCGATGCGGAACATCTTCCCCGCGTACGGCCCCTGCCCCGCGTAGATGATGAACCCCCGCTCCTTCAGCCCGTCGTGGAGCGCGTCGTAGGTCGTCCACGCCGGCACCGCGAAGGCCGTCAGGATCGACGAGCTCGCCGTCGCCCCGTCGGCCAGGAAGTACGTCACCCCGAGCTCGGCGAGCACCTCGCGCACCGCGCTCGCCCGCCGGGCGTAGGTCGCGCACCGGGCGCGCCAGCCCCCTTCGTCCTCGAGCTCCTTCAGCGCCTCCTGCAGCGCGTACATGCAGTGCACCGACTGCGTGAAGGGCGAGGCGCCCGTGCGCTGCTCCTTCCAGTGCCGCCAGAGGTCGAGGTACACCGAGGTCGCGCCCGAGGGCCGCGCCGCGAACGCCGACTCCCGCGCCACCACGAAGGAGATGCCCGGCACGCCGTGCACGCACTTGTTGGCCGTGGCCGCGACGGCCTCGAGGTTCCACCCCTCGAAGTCGATGGGCTCGCCGGCGAAGCTGCTCACGCCGTCGAGCAGCATCGGCTTGTCGAAGCGCTTGCACAGCGCCCCGAGCGCGGCCACGTCGTTGTCGCGCCCGGTGGTCGTCTCGTGCTGCACCGCCAGCACGTGCGTGATGCTCGCGTCGGCCGAGAGGGCGCGCTCGACGCCCGCGAGGTCCATCGGGGCGATCCACTCGGCCCCGACGGTGGTGAAGCGCTTGCCCTGCGCCGTGAGCATCGCCGCCATCCGGTCGCCGTACACGCCGTTGGCGACCACCAGGGCGTGACCGTCCTTGGGCACCATCGAGCCCACCATGGCCTCCACCGCCGACGTGCCAGAGCCCGTCAGCAGGATGGCCACGAAGCGCCCCGCGCAGCCCTCGTAGATGCGCTCGATGCGCCCGCGCACCTCCATCGCCAGCGCGTAGAACTCCGGCTCGCGGTGACACAGGTCGGGTCGCTGAAGGGCGCCGCGCACCCGCTCGGTGAGGGTCACCGGGCCGGGGTTCAACAGCCGCATCCGTCGCTCGGCGGTGGCGCTCATCCCTGGGTCTCCTTCAGCCATCCCCGCATCCGGTCGATGACCTGCACCGGGGTCTCCTTCGGGCGCGGCAGGTCGCCCTTCTCTCCGGGCGCCGTCTTCACGTGGATGAAGGTGAGCCCCTTCGCGTTGACGAAGGCCGCCTCGGCCTCGGCGAGCGAGTGGGCGCGCACCACCGTGGGGTAGCCGCACGCGGAGGCCACGCCCGCGAGGTCGACCGAGTGCGACACCGTCGACTGGCCGCCCGTGGAGTCGTGCACCTCGTTGTCGAGCAGCACATGGACGAGATTGTCCGGGCGCTCGTAGCCGAGGGTGGCCAGCGCGCCGAGGCGCATGAGGGCGGCGCCGTCGCCGTCGAGCACCACCACCCGGCGCTGGGGCTGGGCGATGGCGAGCCCGAGGCCGAAGGAGCCCGCGCAGCCCATCGAGCCGACCATGTAGAGCTGGTTGGGGCGGTCATCGAGGGCGTAGAGCGCGCGCCCGGTGAAGCCCGTCGTCGCGACGAGCGCGTCGGTGGGGCGCCCCTTCGCCTGGATCATCGCCAGCACCTCGCGGCGCGTGGGGTAGGCCGCCTGCGGGCCCCACGCCTCGATGGTGCCGCCCGGGGGCAGGGGCTTCGGGGCGGCCTTCGTCTGGAGCTTGTAGTCCGCGACGGAGTCCTTGCGCATGATGAGCCCGAAGGGCGTGCGCTTCTCGTCCATGTGGGCGACCGCGCGCGCCATGACGGCGTCGATCTCCGAGACCTCCGTGGGGAAGTACGCCCACGGGATCTGCATGAGGTCGAAGAGGCCGCCGGTGATCTGGCCCATGAGCTCGTGCTGCGGCTCGTCGTGGGCGCCGCCCGGCTCGCCGCGCAGCGTGGTGATCACCAGGGTGGGCACCTTGAAGATCATGTTGAGCGAGGTGAGCGGGTTGACCGTGTTGCCGAAGCCCGAGTTCTGGAACATCACCACCGAGCGCTGGCCGCCGAGGTCGGCGCCCGCGGCGATGCCCACCGCGTCGCCCTCGTTGGTCGCGCCGACGTACCGCAGGTCGGGCGCGTCGATGACGTAGTTGATGAAGGGCTTGAGGTAGGAGCACGGCACGCCCGTCCAGAGCGTCAGGCCGTGCTGCTTGCAGGAGTCGATGAAGCTCGACGCGGGGATCATGGCGGGGGTGTGCTCCGTCTCTCTCTCAGAAGGCCGCGCCGACGACCACGTCCTCGACGCTGTCGACGTCGAGCCAGTGCCCGGTGGTGTAGATCACGCGAACCTTCACGCCGTCCGCGACCAGGAGCTGCAGCAGGTCGGGGAGCTTCATCGAGCGCACGCGCTCGGCCTCCCCGGCGAGGGCCTTGAGCTTCTCGCGCACCAGCTTCGACCCGGTGGGCGAGAGCTTCACGATGCCCATCCACTCGCCGTGCACGGCGTCCTCGCGCTCGGGGCGGAAGCCCTTGAGCGTGACGACGTTCTGGTACGCGCGCCGGGAGTTGGGCTCCGAGCAGCTCACGAAGTCGGCGCTGCGCCCGCGGTTGCGGCTCTCGGCGTGGTTGGAGTCGACCATGACCACCACGTCGTCGTCGGTGTCGATGAGCTCCTGGAGGATGTACTTCTTCAGCAGCACGTCGCCGTAGGAGACGATCACGTCGCCCTCGAGCGCCTCGGTGGCGGCGGCGAGCGAGCTCACCTCCTGCGTCGTGGCGAAGGCGTCGTTGTCGAAGTACTTCACGTTGGCGAGGTTGACCGTCTCCTTCTTGTAGCCGCGCACGACGGAGAGTTCCTTCACGTTGACCGAGCGGTAGGTCTCCAGGATGTGCGCGAGCAGGGGCTTGCCCGCCAGGCTGACCATCGCCTTCGGCCGGTCGCGGGTGAGCTCGCCGAGCTCGGCGCCCTGCGAGGCCGCGAGGATGACCGCCTTCACCGAGCGCCCGTGCTTCGGCAGGTAGCGCTTCTCCGCCTGCTCGAGCTCGTTCTCCCCCTGGATGCGGAACACGTCCGCGAGCGGCGCGACCTTCTCCTCGACGTTGAGCAGGGTCTGCTCGCTGAAGATGGTCTTCGCCGTCGACTGCATCGCCGCGAGCGACGAGCGCATGAGGTGGTTGGCCCAGATCACCACCGTGACGCCCGCGTCTCGGAACACCTCGGTGGGCGTCTGGTAGTACTTCGTCGGCACGATCACCACCGGCAGCCGGTTGCCCCACTCCTTGAGGAACGCGAGGATCTCCACGGGCGAGCGCAGCGCGCTGTGCATCAGGATCGCGTCGGCCCCGGCGAGGCGGTAGGCCTCGGCGCGCTTCATCGCCTCCTCGATGCCCCAGCCGGCGATGAAGGCCTCGACGCGCGCGACGATCACGAAGTCGTCGTCGACCTGGGCGTCCTTGCCCGCCTTGATCTTGCCCGCGAACTCGTCGATGGCCGCCAGCGGCTGCGCCGCGCCGCGGATGAAGCTGTTGGTCTTCGGGAAGATCTTGTCCTCGATGCACACCCCGGCGACGCCGCGCTGCTCGAGCTTCCGCACCACGCGCTGCATGGTGTTGAAGTCACCGTAGCCCGTGTCGCCGTCGAGGAGCATCGGCACCGTGGTGGCGTCGCTCATGAACTCCGCGACCTCGAGCACCTGCGTCCAGCTGGCCTCGTTGTGGTCGCGCACGCCGAGGGCCGCGGAGATGCTGAGCCCGCTGCCCCAGATGCCCTCGAACCCGGCCTCCTCGGCCACCTTCGCGCTCAGGCCGTTGTGGGCCTCCATGAGGAACGCCAGCTCCTGGCGCTGCACCATCCGCTTGAGCTGCGTGGTCTTCTTCGGCTTGGACGTCATCTGCGGTCTCCGTTCGGTTTTCGCCATCGCCGGTTGAGCCTCCACGGCCCGGCAGGCTCCTGCGGTCTTGTGCACGGCTTACGCCGTCGGGTCGCGGGCTTCTCACACCACCTCCCAACCCGCGTCAACATCGCCCGGCGTGCGTTGGCCCGGGGTGGCACCCCGCGAAGCCCCCTACGCACCCGCCGTCACCCGGGCTTATCAGGCGCCCGCCGCCGTCAGCCGGTGGCGGCTGCGGTGTCCGCGTCGCCGTCGCCCGACGCGAGCGAGCGCACCCGCGACGCCTGCGCCTCCCAGCGGAAGCGACGCGCCCAGGCGGGGCCCCGGCGCCCCATCGCCGCCCGGCGCACGGGGTCGCGCACGAGGTTCGCGATGGCGTCGGTGACCGCGTCGAGCGAGGTGCCGTCGACCAGCATCCCCGACCCGCCGTCTTCGACCGCGTCGACCACGCCGCCGGACCTTCCGCCGATCACCGCGAGCCCCGCCGCGCTCGCCTCGAGGAACACCATCCCGAAGCCCTCGACGTCGTCGTCGTCGAGCGTGCGGTTGGGGTGCACGAACACGTCCGCCGCGGCGTAGTAGCGCGGCAGCGCGCCGCGGGAGACCGGCCCCACCCAGCGCACCACGTCGTCGAGCCCGAGGGCCGAGCAGGTCTTCTTGAGCTCGTCCTCCAGCTCGCCGTCGGAGAGCACCAGCCATACGAGGTCTTGTAAGAGCCCGCGGGGGCGGAGCCGCGCGAGGGCCGAGAGCACCGTGTCATGGCCCTTGCGTCGGGTGAGCCTCCCGACGGTGAGCAGCACCGTCTTGCCCGCGAGGCCGAAGCGCTCGACGAGGTCGGCGGTGTCGAAGGGCCCCGCGAAGGCGTCGGCGTCGACCGCGGGGTTGATCACGTGGAGCTTCTCCGCCGGGGCGCCCGCCAGCAGCGCCCGCCCCTGGGTGAACGTGGAGTTGGCGAACACCGCCCGCGCGCGCCCGAACACCTGCGGCATCAGCCGCTTCTTCACGGCGTAGCGGAGGAAGAGCGAGACCTCCTCGCCGTGCACCCACACCGTGTACGGGATGGACAGCGCGCGCCCCACGGCCATCGCGACGAGCCCCTCCGGGATGACCCGCGCGGCGTGCAGCACCTCGATGCGCTCCCGGCGGCACACGGCGAGCGTGGCGACGAACATCCGGGCGTACTCCGCGGCCGACTCGGGCTTCATCCAGGGGTAGCGGGTGTCGTCGAAGCGCGTGACGGGCCGTGGGTAGTGCTTGTCGTGCGCGGCGCTGCCGGGGGGCCCGCCGGCGATGATGTGCACGGCGTCGCCGGGCGGCATGTGCTGGCCGTAGATGGCGTCGAAGAGCTGGATCGATCCGCCGATGGCCGGGAACCACTGCTCGGTCAGGAGTGCGTGTCGCATCGCGAACCGTTATACCCGATCGCCCATGCGCACCGAGGTCATCGCGGTCGACCCCCAGCGCCCGGACCCCGCGGCGATCGCGCGCGCCGCCGCCGTCCTCCGCCGCGGCGGCCTCGTGGCCTTCCCCACGGAGACCGTCTACGGCCTCGGGGCGCGGGCCGACGACGCCGCCGCCGTGGGGCGGGTCTTCGCCGCCAAGGGCCGGCCGTCGTTCAACC
>CAIOSS010000474.1 GCA_903860995.1 uncultured delta proteobacterium
ACGTTGAGCCACGAGGGACAACGCATCGCGGACGAGCTCTCCGCGCTGCTCGAAGCGGTCGACGAGGCCCTGGCCCAGGGCGCCCCGCAGGCCGCGCTGCGCCAGCGGGCGACGGAGGTGGGCGAGCAGATGCGCGCCGCCCTGCGCGCGGAGGTCGAGCCCCGGGCGGCGGCCCTGCGCGAGGCCCTGCGCGAGGCCCTGGAGGCCCTCGAGCGCGCCACCCCGGCGGACGCGGGCGAGTCCACCTGGGGGCGCTTCGGCGAGCAGGTGCGCCCGGCGCAGGAGGCCCTCGCGTCGGCGCTGGCACGCATGACCGCGGCCGCCCGCCCCCCGCGGCCGATGAACCGCGCACGAATGATCATGCACGTGGGCATGGGCACCTCGGCGACGGCGCTGACGGTGCTGCTCCCCTCCCGGGCCTGGCTGGTGGGCCTGCCGCTCGCGGTGGGCGTGCTCGCGTGGACGGCGGAGTTCCTGCGGGTGCGCAGCGCGCGGGTCAACGAGCTGATGATGAAGCTCTTCGGCTCGGTGGCGCACGACCACGAGCGCACGCGGGTCAACTCGTCGACGTGGTTCGTCACGGGGCTGCTGCTCATCGCGCTGGCCTTCCCCCCGCGCCGCCTGCACGGCGGCGGTGATGTCCCTCGCGGTGGGCGACACCGCGGCCTCGCTGGTGGGCCGCCGCTGGGGCCGCACCCGGCTGCGCAACGGCCGCTCGCTGGAGGGCACCGCGGCCTTCGCGCTGGTGGCCGGCACCTCCTCCGCGCTCACCCTGCGGCTGGGCTACCCGATGGCGTGGTCGCAGGCGCTGCTCATGGGCGCCGTGGCGGGCGTGGCGGGCGCGCTCACCGAGCTGTCGTCCGAGCGCCTCGACGACAACTTCAGCATCCCGGTGATGGTGGCCGCGGTGCTCACCGTCGTGCTGATGATCCAGGGTCTCGCGTAGTCCGCGCGGACGGATGAGCGACCTCCCCGCGGCCTCGCTCGCCGGCGTGACGAAGCGCTACGGCGACGAGGTGGCCCTCGGGCCCATCGACCTCGATGTCCCCGCCAACCGGACGACGGTGCTGCTCGGCCCGAGCGGCTGCGGCAAGAGCACCCTTCTCCGGCTTCTCAACGGGCTCATCGCCCCCGACGCGGGCGCCGTGCGGGTGCTGGGCGCCGCGGTCACCCCGGCGAGCGTGGAGGGGCTGCGCCGGCGGGTGGGCTACGTCATCCAGGAGGGAGGGCTCTTCCCGCACCTCACGGCGCGCGGCAACGTGACCCTGCTCGCTCGCTGGCTGCGGCGGCCGCCCGCGGAGGTCGACGCGCGGGTGGTCGAGCTCGCGGCGCTGGCGCGGCTGCCGACCGCCCTGCTCGACCGGCACCCTGGGGAGCTGTCGGGTGGTCAGCGGCAGCGGGTGGCCCTGATGCGGGCGCTGATGCTCGACCCCGAGATGCTGCTGCTCGACGAACCCCTCGGGGCGCTCGACCCGATGGTGCGCGCCGAGCTTCAGCGCGACCTGCGCGGGGTGTTTCGCGCGCTGGGCAAGACCGTGGTGCTGGTCACCCACGACCTCCGCGAGGCGCGGCACTTCGGCGACCTGGTGGTGTTGTTGCGCGACGGGAGGGTGGCGCAGCAGGGCACCCTCGCGATGTTGGAGGGCGCCCCCGCGGACGGCTTCGTGAGGGACTTCCTCGGGGCGCAGACCGACCCCCCGGCGGGGCCGTGATGCGGGGGTCGTGGGCCGCCCTCCTCGCCGGGTGCGTCGCCCTCGGGTGCGCGCCCCGGGCCGTGCGCGTGGGCTCCAAGAACTTCACCGAAGGGGTGATCCTCGGCGAGGTGGCGGCCCGCGCATGCGCGACCGGCGGCGCGACCACCGAGCACCGCCGTCAGCTCGGCGGCACGGCCGTGCTCTGGCGCGCCCTGCGCGCGGGCGAGATCGACGTCTACCCGGAGTACACGGGCACCCTCGCGGCGGAGCTGCTCCGGGGCGTCGACGCGCGCGACCTCGCCGGGATGCGCCGCGCGCTCGCTCGCGAGGGCGTCGCGATGAGCGCGCCGCTGGGCTTCAACAACACCTACGCCCTGGGCGTGCCGGAGCCCCTCGCCGCCGCCCGCGGGCTGCGCACCCTCGGCGACCTGCGCGGGCACCCGGGGCTGGCGCTGGGCCTGTCGCACGAGTTCCTCGACCGCGCCGACGGCTGGCCCGGGCTGCGCGCCCGCTACGGGCTCCCGCAGCGCGACGTGCGCGGCATGGACCACGACCTCGCCTACCGCGCCCTCTCCGCCGGGGCCATCCAGGTGACGGACCTCTACACCACCGACGCGGAGATCGCCTGGCACCACCTGCGCGTGCTCGCCGACGACCGGGCTTACTTCCCGGAGTATTCCGCGGTGCTGCTCTACCGGGCCGACCTCGCGCGCCGGGCGCCGGGCTGCGTGCGGGCGCTGGAGTCCCTCGGCGGCAGCCTCGACGCCGCCACCATGATCGACCTCAACGACCGGGTGAAGCGCCGCCGTCGCACCGAGTCCGCCGTCGCCGCGGCCTGGCTGGAGGAGCACCGCGGGCTGCGCACCGCCGTCGCCGCCGAGGGCCGCGCGGCGCGGGTCTGGCTGCGCACCCGGGAGCACATCGCGATGGTGCTGGCGTCGCTGCTGGCGGCGGTGCTGTGCGCGGTTCCGCTGGGCGTTGCGGCGGCGCGACGCCCGCGGTTGGGCGCGCTGGTGCTGGGCGCCGCGGGGGTGCTGCAGACGGTCCCCTCGCTGGCGCTGCTGGTGCTGCTCATCCCGGTGCTGGGCATCGGCGCGGCGCCCGCGGTGGCGGCCCTCTTCCTCTACTCGCTGCTGCCCATCGTGCAGAACACCGTCGCGGGCCTGCGCGGCATCGCGCCGTCGCTGCGGGAGAGCGCCGAGGCGCTGGGCCTGCCGCCCTCCGCGCGCCTGCGCCTGGTGGAGCTGCCCCTCGCGCTGCCGTCGATCCTGGCGGGCGTGAAGACCGCCGCGGTGATCAACGTGGGCACCGCCACCCTCGGCGCGATGGTGGGCGCCGGGGGCTACGGGCAGCCCATCCTGCGCGGGATACGCCTCGACTCGACGGCGACCATCATGGAGGGCGCGCTGCCCGCCGCGGCGCTGGCGCTGCTCACCCAGGCGCTCTTCGCGCTCATCGAGCGCGCGGCGGTGCCGCGCCCGCTGCGCGGCGGGCGCTGATGCGAGACCTCCCCCCCCAGGCCCCCTCTCCATAAATGGAGAGGGGGAGCAAAGAGCCAGAACTCAAGCGATTTCGTCCCACTCTGACCCCCTCTCCATTTATGGAGAGGGGGCCTGGGGGTGAGGTCTCGCGAAGCCGTGCGCTCGACCAACCGGGCCACCGCGCTAGAGGTCTTCGTCCCGGTCACTCCTCGCCGGGCGCCAGGTCGAGCTCGGGGTACCTCCGGAAGATCCCCTTCTCGTTGAAGGCGATGCGCCGCGGCGACGCCAGGTAGGCCGCGATGCCCGCTCTCTCCGCCACGCGGTCGTGCAGCGCCACCACCCGCGGCGCCTTCGGCTCGACCGCCGCCATCGCCCGCGGGAAGGCGTAGCGCAGCCCCTCGACCACCTGGAAGAGCGACAGGTCGACGTAGCTCGCCGCCTCCCCGACGAGCCATCCGCTCGCGCCGTTGCGCTCGATCGCCCCCTCGAAGTACCCGACGAACTTCACCAGCCGCTGGGACACGAAGCCCACCGCGCGCCGCCGGGCCTCGGGCTTCTGGTCTTCGTAATAGAGCGCCGTTCCCACCGGGTGGTGCGTGTCGTGCGCCTCCGACACCAGGTCGGCCACCGTCAGCTGCAGCTGCAGCGCGCGGTGCTGCCCCGCCTCGTCCGTGGGCGCGAGCCCGATCTTCGGCGCGACGTAGTGGAGGATGTTGGCCACCTGCGCGATAACCAGTGAGGCGTGGCGCAACACCGGCGGCGCGAAGGGCGCAGTGCCCTCGAAGCCCTCGCCGCGTAGGATGCCCGCGACGGCCTTCACCCCCTGCGGGCCGCGCGCGACGTCGTCGTACGCGACGCCCGCGTCCTCGAACGCGAGCCGGATGAACTCCCCGCGCCCCTGAATCCCTGGCCAATAGAACAGCTCGTATGCCATCGATGAGACCTCCGATCGCCATCGCTAGATCATCCCGGGCTGAGCGTCCATCGACCCCGCGTGCCCGGGCGCGGCTGGCGACCGGCGGTCGGGGGCCACAGTGCGTAGGGGTAACCCGATCGATGACGACGGCGTAGAGGTGACCGCGTGAGACGAGAACCCCCCCGCGAGCTGCGCGCAGCGCTCGCCGCAGACCTCCAGGCCGCCCGTCGTGAGACCGACGCGCTCTTCGACCGGCTCACCCCCGAGGCCCTGTTCGCCCGGCCCATCGCCGAGCGCCACCGCCTGGTCTTCTACCTCGGCCACCTCGAGGCCTTCGACTGGAACCTCATCGTCCGCGACTGCCTCCACGCCCCGTCGCGCCGCGAGGACTTCGAGCGCCTCTTCGCCTTCGGCATCGACCCCGTCCACGGCGACCTCCCCCGCGACACCGCCCGCGACTGGCCCGCGGCCTCGGCCATCCGCCCGTGGATCGCCGCCGCCCGCGTCGACGTCGACGAGGCCCTCGCCACCGCCCCCCTCACCGGCTGGCTCACCGGGGCCTGGGCCGCCCGCCTCGCCGTCGAGCACCGGCTCATGCACGCCGAGACCCTCTCCTACCTCCTGCACCGCCTCGCCTCTTCGTCGCTCGTCCCACAGCCCATCGCGCGCCACGACGCCGTGACCCCAGCCCCCTCCGCCTGGATCGACGTCCCCGCGGGCCGCGCCACCCTCGGCGTCGCGCGCGCCGAGAACCCCTACGGCGTCTGGGACAACGAGCACGACGAGCACGCCGTCGACGTGCCGGCCTTCCGGGTGCAGTCGCACAAGGTCACCAACGCCGACTGGCTCGCCTTCGTCGAGGCCGGCGGCTACCGCGACGACGCCCTCTGGACCGACGACGACCGCGCCTGGCGCGAGCGCGAGAACGTCACCCACCCGGCGTTCTGGTCGCGCCGCGACGGGCGCTGGCGGTGGCGCGCGCTGTTCGGCGAGGTGCCGCTGGCGCCCGCGACCCCGGTGTACGTGAGCCACGCCGAGGCCCGCGCCTACGCCCGCTGGCGGGGGGCCTCGCTCCCCACCGAGGCCCAGTGGCACCGCGCCGCCTACGCCACCTCCGACGGCCGCGAGAGCCCCTTCCCCTGGGGCTCTGCCCCGCCGGTGCCGGGCCTGCACGGCAACTTCGGCTTCGCCCACGTCGACCCCACCCCCGTGGGCGCACACCCCGCGGGGCGCAGCGCGCTCGGCGTCGACGAGATGCTCGGCAACGGCTGGGAGTGGACCCGCAGCCCCTTCGCCCCGCTGCCGGGCTTCACCCCGCTGCCCTTCTACCAGACCTACTCCGCCGGCTTCTTCGACGACCGCCACTTCGTCCTCAAGGGCGCCTCTCCGCGCACGGCGACGGCCTTCCTGCGCCGGTCGTTCCGCAACTGGTTCCAACCGCATTACCCGCACGTGTATGCGACGCTCCGCTGCGTCGACGATGGGAGCCCCGCATGACCGACGCGACCGCCATCCTCCAGGGCCTGCGCGCCCGCCCGAAGACCCTCCCCACGGCCCTCCTCTACGACGCCCTCGGCTCGGCCCTCTTCGAGGCCATCACCGAGCTGCCCGAGTACGGCCTCACCCGCGCCGACCTGCGGCTCATCGACGCCCACGCCGCCGACGCCGTTCGCGCCCTCGGCGGCCCCCTCGACGTCGTCGAGCTCGGCCCCGGCGGCGGGCGCAAGGCCGCCCTCTTCCTCCCGGCGGTCACCGCGCGGCAGCCGTCCACGGTCTTCACCGCCATCGACGTCTCCGCGAGCGCCCTGCGCGAGTGCCGCCACGCCCTCGAAGGCATCGACACCGTCGAGGTGCGCTGCGTCGAGGCCACCTACCTCGACGGGCTGCGCCGCGCCCCGCGGGTGCCGGGCGCGCGCCGGCTCGTGCTCTTCCTCGGCAGCAACCTGTCCAACTTCGACCGCCGCGACGCGCTCGCCTTCCTGCGCGACGTGCGCGCGGCGCTGCTCCCCGGCGACGCCCTGCTGCTGGCCACCGACCTGGAGAAGCCCGCCGCGGCGCTGCTCCCGGCCTACGACGACGCGCTCGGGGTCACCGCGGCCTTCAACCGCAACGTGCTGGTGCGGCTCAACCGCGAGTGGGGCGCGGACTTCCGCCTCCCGGACTTCGCCCACGAGGCCCGCTGGAACGCCCCCGAACGTCGCATCGAGATGCACCTCGTGGCGCAGCGCGCGTGCGAGGTGCACCTCCGGGGCGAGGTGCTCACCTTCGCCGCGGGGGAGAGCATCTGGACCGAGTCCAGCCACCGCTTCCGCGCCGACGAGCTGCGCGCCTGGGCGGACGAGTCGGGCTTTGCGTGCATCCAACAGTGGACCGACCCCGCGTGGCCCTTCGCCCACTCGCTCTTCCAGGCCCGCTGAGCGGGCTGTCACTCCCCTCAACCACACCTTTGAACCCTGGAGATTCCCCCCCGATGACCATCAAGCGCGCCGAGTGGAACGGGACCGTCCTGGCCGAGTCCGACGACATCGTGACCGTGGAGGGCAACGCGTACTTCCCCGAGTCGTCACTCCGGCGGGAGCATTTCGCCCCGAGTGACACCCACACCGTCTGCGGGTGGAAGGGCACCGCGAACTACTACACCGTCACCGCCGGGGGAAAGAGCAACCCCGACGCCGCGTGGTTCTACCCGGAGCCCAAGGACGCCGCGAAGCAGATCCGCGGCCGGGTGGCCTTCTGGAAGGGCGTGACCGTCCGCGACGCCTGATCGCTCGCTCCGCCCTCCGGTCAGGGGCCTTGCGTCGACGCAACGCCCCCGCCCGCCCTTCAATCGACGGTTGACGCCTATGGGGAGCCG
>CAIOSS010000475.1 GCA_903860995.1 uncultured delta proteobacterium
CATCGCGCCGCTGGAGATGTTCGACATCAAGCCGCGCCTCGACCCGAAGAAGAACCCCTTCTTCAAGCGCGGCGAGGCCGTGTATTTCGTGGCGCGCCGCGGGGGGAAGCTGGTGGGTCGCGTGTCGGCCTCCATCGACCACGAGCACAACCGCGTGTGGAAGGAGAAGACCGGCTTCTACGGGCTCTTCGACACCATCGACGACGACGCGGTGGGCGCGGCGCTGCTCGACCGCGCGGCGGCGTGGCTGAAGGCCAAGGGGATGACCCGGATGAGCGGCCCCTTCGGGCTCTACGCCAACGAGGAGATCGGCACGCTCATCGAGGGCTTCGACTCGCCCCCGGTGCTGATGATGGCGCACTCGCGCGCCTGGCAGGGCAGGGTCACCGAGGCCTGGGGGCTCACCAAGGAGAAGGACCTCTACGCGTGGCGCTACGACGTAGGGGAATTCCCGAAGCGGGTGGAGAAGGCCTGGGCGGACATGAAGGCCATCCCGGAGCTCACGCTGCGCTCGGTGAACACCTCGAAGATGCACGACGAGGTGAAGGTCATCATGGACATCTACAACGACGCCTGGGAGGGCAAGTGGGGCTTCGTCCCGGCGCTCCCCGACGAGCTGGAGAAGATGTCCGAGGACCTCAAGCTCATCATCGACTCCGACCTGGCGTTCATCGCCGAGGTCGACGGCAAGCCGATGGGGATGTGCATCCTGCTGCCCAACATGAACGAGTGTATCCGCGACATCGGGGGCAAGGAGTTTCCCTTCGGCATCGTGAAGGCGCTCTGGCGGCTGAAGGTGTCCGGGCCGAAGTCGGCGCGCCTCATGCTGCTCGGCATCCGCAAGGAGCTCCGCGGGGTGCGCAAGTACATGCCGCTCTCCGCGGCGATGTATGTGGAGGTCGCGAAGCGCGCCTCGGCCAAGGGCTACACCTGGGGCGAGCTGTCGTGGACCCGCGAGGACGACTCGCCCATCAACAGCGGCATCGCCGCCATGGGCGCGAAGATCTACAAGCGCTACCGGGTCTACACGAAGGACCTCTGACCGCCGCCGCGGGCTCGTTTGCCAGGGCCCGCGGGTTCGCCCAGACTCGCGTCTCGTGCGCCCCCAAACCATCGCCATCCTCCTGTCCGTCGCGGTCGCCGGCTGCGCGAGCACCGTCGACGGCACCGCGGCGCGCGGGCCCGACGGCGGGCTCCTCACGGACGTCCTCCCCGGGCTCAACCCCGACGGACTCGACCCCTTCCGCCCCGTCGAAGCGGGGGTGATCCGCGTCGACGCGGCCATCGCCCCCGACGCGGGCGAGCCCACCTTCGCCGACGCGGCCGTCTTCGATCAGCGCTACGGCACCTTCTACATCGGCAGCAACTCCGGCGGCTCGGAAGACACCACCTACGTCAGCGCGACCTTCCGGTACCTGCCCTACCCCGACGACCTCCGCTGCGGCCAGCGCTCCGCCGGCGCGTGGGACCTCAGCGTGTGCACCAGCGCGGGCGCCGCCCCGGTCGACCCGCACCCGCGCACCTTCCCCAACGCCGGTCCGCTCACCCTCACCGGCGGGCTCGACGACGTCTCCGTCCGTGTCCAGGGCTCCGGGCAGTACATCCCGTACTTCGAGCAGGGCGCGCAGTTTCCAGGGCCGCGCACGGTGCGGGTGAGGGCGCCCGGCACCCGTGACATCCCCGCGATCGACCTGTCCTTCGCCGTGCCGCCCACGGTCGTGGTCACCGCCCCCGCGGGCGCGGCCGAGCTCACCATCGATCGCAGCCGCGACCTCGTCGTCGAGTGGGTGCCCAACGCCGCGCGCGAGGTGTGGGTGGTGCTCTCGATGACGGTGTCCGCCGACGGCGAGTCGCGCAGCTACCGCGCCGCCGTGCAGGCCTACGGCGACGCGGGCCGCGCGGTGCTCCCGTCCCGCGCCCTCGCCGAGCTCCCCGTCCTCGGCAGAAGCGTCTCGCTCACGGTGCTCCCGTACAACGTCAGCACCGCCCGCGTCGGCGCGTGGCCGCTGACCACCACCGTCGTCGGTCAGGGCCGCCGGTACGCCGTCACCCTGCGATGACCGCGCGGTGCCTCGCCTTCGCGTGCGCCACCGCGCTCGCGCTGCCCGCCGGCGCCCAGCTCCGCCCGGCCGTGCACCCCCGCTGCGCGGTCACGGCGCACGCCGCGGTGGCCCCCGACGACGCCCTCGACCCGGTCTCCCCGCCCGCGCTCCTCGCCCTCGACGGGGTCATCGCGGTCGCGTGGCGAGACCGCGGCGGCGCCTTGCGCCTGCAGCGCTTCGCGGCCGACCTGCGCGCCCTCGACGAGCCCGTCGTCGTCGCGCAGCCCGTGAGGGCCTTCGCCCTGGCCCGCACGCCCACCGGGCTGGCGCTGGCCTACGTCGAGCGCGACCACGACCTCGTCATCGCCCGCCGCTCGGCCTCCTTCGAAGCGCAGAACGTCCCGCGGGTCGTCGCGACCGTCGCCCCGTCGGTGACCTCGCTCGCGCTGGCCTCCGTCGCGGGCGGCGTCCTCGTCGCGTGGGCGACGCCCGCCGAGGTTCGCGTGCTGCCGCTCGACGCGCGCGGCGTCCCCCGGGGTGAGTCCCTCGTCGCGGTCGAGCAGGTCGGCGCGCGCGCGCTGCGCCTGGACGCCGCCGACCCGATCACCCTCCGCGTCGAGGCGGCCGACGCGGCGGCCGAGGCGTGGGTGCTCGCGCTCCTGCCCGACGGGATGGTGGTGAGCCGCGCCCGCTGGCCGGCGGGGGCCCTCGGTCCGGTGCGCCTCGGCGGCGCCGCGCTCACGGCGCAGATCAACCCCCTCGGTAGCCCGATGCTCCTCCGCAGCAGCCCCCTCGCGGCGCCTGCCGCCCTGGCCGACCCGGCGGTCGCGCCGCGGGCCCGCTTCGAGTCCCTCGCGGTCGACATCGACCTCGCGCTCGCCCTGGTGAGC
>CAIOSS010000476.1 GCA_903860995.1 uncultured delta proteobacterium
CTCGCTGGTCGCCTGGTGCGCCGCCGTCGAGGCCGCGCGGACGAGCGTCGACCCGATGGCCCCCGCCATCGCCGAGGCCGTGGCCCCGAAGCTCGTCTCGCTGCGCGGCGACGTGCGCGACTTCGCGACGCCCTTCCGCCGCCTCGTCGACGCGGTGGCGACGGACCCCGGCCGCCTGGGCGCGGCGGCCGCGACCGAGCTCGTCGAGACCGCGGTGCGCTGGGCCCGCGAGTCCGGCGACGGCGAGTCCGCCGCCCGCTGGACGGCCGCGTCGGGCTGCGTGACCGCGTGGACCATCGCCGGCCCCTTCGGCCCGCTGCCCATGCTGCGCTTCGACGAGGCGCTCGACCCCGACGGCAGCGGCCCCCTGCAGGCGGCCTATGACCTCGGGCCGGGGCGCGGCCTCCAGCCGACCTACACCGTGCGGGCCCGCGGCTGCGCGGCCAACCTCGGACGGGGCGTGACGCTCACGGGCGTGCTCTTCGCGGCCACGGACTTCACGCTCCCGCGCGAGGAGACGATCTCCGTCCGCGTCGAGTCGCCCAACCTCTTCTCCTTGCTCGTCGACGGTGTGCCCGTCGGGGGCATCGACCCGCGGCGCTCGGCCGTCGGGGCCGTCGCCGAGGCGCGACTCCGGCTCCCGGCGGGCGCGCACACGCTGCGCATCAAGGTCGCGAGCACCTACCACTCGCCGCTGGTCATCGCGACGGTCACCGACCTCGCGGGCCACGCCGTCGCGACCTTCGCGCCCGCCCGGCGATCGGCGGCCCCGGTGCCGCCGCGGGTGCTGCCGCTTCCGCCGTCGCCCGCGGACGACGCCTTCCTCCCGACCGCCGGCATCGGGGCCTTCGACCGCTACGTGCTCGCCGAGCTGGCCTTCTCGCGTCGGCACCCCATCGCGGCGCGCGAGCTCCTGCGCACCCTCCTCGGCGACGCGGCCACGCCCACCACGCTCATCGCGTGGGGCTCGGTCGCGCAGGCCGACCCCTTCGTCCCGCCCGCGCAGGCCCGCGACCGCGCCCGTGACGCCTTCGAGCGGGCGGGGCGGGGCGACCCGCAGGCGTACTTCCCGGCCCTGGCCCTCGCGCGCATGGCCTCCGAGGACGAGCGCGGCGACGAGGCCCTCACGCTCGCGCGCGGCGCGGCGCGACGCTTCCCCGACAACCCCGAGGTGCTCTCCGACCTCGCGACGCGGCTCATGGACCGCAACTGGGACGGCGAGGCCCGCACCTTACTCGACCGGGTAAGGGAGCGGCTGCCCGCGGTGTGCTGGCCCGCGCGGCTGCAGCTCTCGCTCGCGCAGCGGCACGGCGACGGCACGGCGGAGTCGGCGCTGGCGGACGAGATCCGGCGCTGCGACGCCCTCTCCGACGCGCCGGCCTCGGTGGCGCTGCGGATGCGGCGCTTCGACGCGGCGGCGCGGGAGTACGAGCGCCTGCTCGCGGACGACCCCGAGGGCCGCGGGCTGCGGCGGGCTCAGGTGGAGCTGCTGCGAACGAGCGGGCGGCGCGAGGAGGCGCGGGCCGCGGCGAGGGCGCTGCTGGCGGAGATGCCCGAGGACGACGCGCTGCGGGCCGACCTCGCGGACCTCGACCTCGCCACGGGGCGCCCCGACGAGGCGCGGGCGATGCTCAACCAGGAGCTGTCGCGGCGGCCCGCGGAGCTCGCGTCGCTCTACCGGCTGCGGTCGTTCCTCGCCGGGCGGGAGGACCTCCAGCCGTGGCGCCAGGACGGGCGTCGCGTGCTGCGCGACTTCGAGGCGTCGGGGCACACCTACGAGAGCGCGGCGGTGCTGGTGCTCGACTACACCGTGCGCCGCACCTACCCCGACGGCTCGGCGCAGGAGCTCACGCACAACGTGGTGCGGGTGCAGACGCAGGAGGGGGCGGACGCGTTCGGGGAGTTCCAGCTGCCGCCGGGGGCGACGCTGTGGCGCATCCGCACGCTGAAGGCCGACGGCCGGGTGCTGGAGCCCGAGGAGATCGCCGGCAAGGACTCGCTCTCGCTGCCCGACCTCCGCCCCGGCGACGCGCTGGAGTTCGAGTACGTGCGCACGCTCCCGCCGTCGGACGCGGCGCCCGGGGGGTTCTCCTCCGACCGCTTCTATTTCCGCGGCTTCGAGGTGCCCTACGACCGGTCGGAGTACGTCGCCGTGGTGCCGCGGGAGATGGAGCTCACCCTCGACCCGCGGGGGCCGGCCCCGCCGCTGGCGCGCACCGATCGCGGGGGGTTGATCGAGTACCGCTGGCTCGTCCGGCAGAGCGACCGGATGACCCCGGAGCCGCGCTCGGTGATGGCGCGGGAGTTCATCCCGAGCGTGGCA
>CAIOSS010000477.1 GCA_903860995.1 uncultured delta proteobacterium
CGACGTCCGCGACGTCCGCGACGTCCGCGACGTCCGCGACGTCCGCGACGTCCGCCTCGGCGTCACGGGCGGCGGGCGGCGCTGGAGAGGTACAGCCCAACAGCAGGGCCAACGCGCCCAGGTGGACGAGCGGCCGGTTGTGAACGAGGCGATCCAACATCCTCCTTAGGTGCCGATACGGCCCGACAGCGTCAAGCGACGATGCTCCCCCGCCAGCCGAACGACGCCCCCTCGCCGCGGGCGATCTCGCCGCGGTAGACACCGCCGCAGCCGTCGCGGTGCGGGCAGAGAGCGCACCCCTCGACGCGCGCGAGGTACTCCGCGTCGTGCGCGTAGGGGACGCGGCGGCGGGTGCGGAGGTCGACCGAGACGTCCTCCAGGTAGAGGTCGACCACGCGGGCGGCGAGCTCCGGCGCGAGGCACGGCTGCAGGTTGCGCAGGCCCACCTCGAGGCCGAGCGACCGGCCGTGCGCCACCAGCGACCGCGCGAGGGCGGCGCGCTCGGCGGGGGCTAGGAGCAGCTCGTCGGCGTGGGCGAGGGCGTCGCCCTGGGGCTTCGCGAAGGCCAGCACCACCGGCGGCGGCGGCCGGTCGAGGGCCGCGCACTGCGCCGCGAGGTCGGAGAGGTGCGCCGCGAGGGTCGGGGCGTTCCAGCGGGTGACGACGGTGTAGACGTAGACCCGGAGCGACGGGTGGGCGAGGGCGTTGCGCAGCCCCGCGCGCTGCCGCGGGAACTGCCCCCGGGTGCGCCCGAGGCGGTCGTAGGTCGCCTCGTCGGCGGTGTCGACGGAGAGGTGCGCCGTGCCGACCCCCGCCGCGACCAGCCGGCGGACGAAGTCCGGGTCGGCGAAGCGCAGGCCGTTGGTCATCACCACGTGGTCGGGCGCGAACCCCGCGTCGCCCAGCATCTCCAGGACCCGCCAGAGGTCCGGGTAGATCGTGGGCTCGCCGCCGATCAGGATGCCCCGCGCGCAGCCCGCGGCCCGGCCCGCCTTGACCACCTCGACGAAGCGCTCGAGCGGCGTGAAGCCCTCGGTGTCGCCGTGTGGCGGGACCGAGCAGTACACGCACGCCGCGTTGCAGGGCCGACCCACGTCCAGATAGAACGCCGGGGTGATCCACGCGGCGAGGGCCGCCAGCGCCGGGACGGGCGCGTCGAGCGACGGGCGCGCCCGCAGGTCGTGGACGTCGACGCTCTGCGACCCGCGGTACTGGCGCTGGGACGGCGCGACCACCGGCAGGGGGCGCCGGGAGGGCGCCGGCTGCGCCGCCAGCCACGCGCCCAGCGCCCGGTGGGCAGCGAGCGGGTCGGGCCACACGAGTTCCGGGAAGGCGCGCTGGAGGCGCGACGCGTCCATCACCTCGGCGCCGTCCCCGTGCGGCCCGCGCCACCGGGGGTCGGGGTGCCGCGCGATCGGGGCGTCGATGCCGGCGCCGTCCAGGAGGGCGCGCACCGCCGCGTGGACGGTCACCGGCGCCGGCGGACCGACCAGGATCGGTCCCGGGGGGATCCGCGCCGGGTCGCCCACAAGCGCCCGCACCGCCGCGGCCACGCCCTCGACCGGCGCGATGGTCTGCCGCGCGGCGCCGGCGCCGGCGACCAGCGCGCGCCCGGTCGACCGCGCGGAGAGCAGGTACGGCAACTCGCGCAGGCCCGGGTCGACCGGCGCCACGAGCCGCGGGAGCACCAGGGCGTGGAAGGTGCCGCGGTGGCCGGCGGCGTAGAGGTCGCGGGCGGCGCGCTTGCCCCGGCCGTCGGGCTCCCCCCCCAGCTCCGCGATGGACGAGGCCATCACCAGGTGGGCCGGCGGGCGCGCGCAGCGCGCGAGGGCCGCCAGCAGCGCCCGCGCGTCGTCGGCGTCGAAGGCCAGCAGGTCGACCACCGCGACGGCGCCGTCGAGCAGCGGGACCAGCGCGTCGACGTCCTGGCGCGAGCCCACGGTGAGCGCCACCGCCGCGGGGACCCCCTCCGCGGGGGAGGGCGCTCGCCGCGACAGGCCGCGCACCGCCCACCCCCCTGCCAGCGCGCGCGCCACGGCGGGGCCGAGCCGCCCGGTCACCCCGAGCACCGCGACGGTCGCCGGCGGGCCCGCGCCGGCGGAGCGCGTCACTCCGCCGACGGCAGCCACCACCGCGGAACCATCGGCGTCGACAGGGTCCATCGCGCGAACGATACCCCCTCGCGCCACGCTGCCATCGAGCCCTCGTCGAGCGTCACCGCGTCGGCCCGCTGGAGCGCCGCGCCCACCGCGCGCGCGCCCGCCGCGCGCAGCC
>CAIOSS010000478.1 GCA_903860995.1 uncultured delta proteobacterium
CCGCGCGCTGGCCTCGCTGCTCGGGCAGGCGGGCGCGACGCTGCTCCGGCGGCGGGCCTTCGCGGCGCTGGGCAACGTGGGCCCGGACGGCGACCCGGCGCTGCGGGCGCACCGCGACGCGGTCATCGCCGCGGTCGAGCGGCCGGTGACCGCGGGCGACGCCTCGACCTCGGTGCACACCGTCGAGACGGGCGCCTGGTCGCTCTCGCTGGCCTCGCAGGTGGCAGCCTTCGCGGTGTCGCTGCCCGACCACGTGGCCCACGGCGACCCGCGCTGGAGCGCCCTGGCCACGGCCTTCGCCGAGCGCGGCGGGCCCGACGCGTGGCTCGCGGTCGCGCGGGCGATGCAGGAGGTCGCGCTGCGCCAGCCCAACGCCCTGGAGGCCGCGCGGGAGGTCGCCGCGAGCGTGCAGTCGAAGGCCATCGGGGTGCGCGCGTCGAGTGCCGACAACGAGCGGGCCGAGCGGGCCGAGGCCATCACCGTGCGGCTGGTGCACCCTGACCCCCCGCGCGCCCCGCAGGCGCTGCTCGCGGAGCTGGCGCACGTCGTGGGGCAGAGCCCGTCGGCGCCGGACGCGCGCTCCCTGGTCGACGGCTGCGGCGCCGAGCTCGACGCGGTCATCTCGCGCGCCGTGCGCTCGCTCGCCCGGGAGGACAGCCGCGACGCCGCGCAGGGGAGCCTCGCGCTGGAGGAGGTGGTCGACCTCGTGGTCGACGGTGACCTGGAGGTGCTGGCGCACCACCTGGGCGAGGTGGCGGCGCGCACGGCGGCGCTGGCGCTGGTGGACGCCCTGCGCGACCGGCTGTTGAAGATGGTCTGGTCTGGGCTGCGGCGCTCGACGCCCGCGGCGGCGGCGTGGCGGCGGTGGCTGCTGCGGTCGGCGACGGTGCTGCCGCGGGTGCCCCCGACCAACCGCCACGTGGCGTCGGAGACGGTGCGCGACCAGGTGATCGAGACCCTCGAGCGGGTCGCGGAAGACCCGCTGGTGGGGCAGCGGGCCCTCGAGCGCCACGTGGCGGCGGCGCTGGTCGAGCTGGCGGCGGCGCTGGCACCGTCGCTGGGCACCGGGGCGATCGGGGCGGTGATGACCTGGATGGCGCTGCGCGGGGTGCTGGGGCCGCCGCAGGTGCGGATGCGCCGGTGGGTCGTCGACGCCGCCGCGGGCGACCGGGTGCATCGGTGGTTCCGGCTGGTGGAGCTGCTGGCGCGCTCGGGCCGCGACGCCGCGGCCGACCTCGGGGCGCTCCAGGGGATGGTGGGCGACCACTGCCGGCTGGGCCGCACCCTCGGCGAGCTCTCGAACTGCTGCGCCTCCCTCACCACCCGCCGCCCGGAGGACCACTGGTCGGGTCTCCCGCGCTTCGACCTCACGGATTTCGCGCGCGTGGCCGACACCTTCACCCAGCTCACGCTCGACGCCACCTTCGCGCTCACCCTCGACCACGAGCGCCCGGTGCCTGCCACCCGCATCGCGCGCGCCGCCCACGCCTCGCTGAGCGAGCGGGCCGCGCAGCTCGACCGGCTGCTCACCTCGACCTCGCTGAAGTTCGTCGACGCCGCCCGCCGCGCCGAGGTGGTCGAGCACTACCTGGGCGAGCTCGGCGCCCTGTGCGAAGCCATCGCCACCGGGTGCGGCCCGCTGCTGTCGTCCCTCGTCCGCGGGGCCCTCGCGCGGGCGATGGTGGCCGTGCGCACCATGGCCGCGGCCGCGGTGCGCACCGAGACCACCGGGTCGCGCCACATCGGCCGGCTGCGCGTGCTCGGCGAGCTGTCGAGCGCGCACGAGGGCGGCATGGCCTCGACCTTCCTCGCGGAGGGCCCGGCGCCGGGCAAGCGCGTGGTGGTGAAGCTGCTGCCGTGGGCGGGGATGCGCGGCACCTCCGCGGAGACGTCGCGCGCGCTCTTCGAGGGCGAGATGGAGCGCCTCGCCCGCGTGGTGCACCCCAACATCGTCGGCATCGTGGACGCGGGCTTCGTCGACGAGGGCGCCTACCTCGCGCTCGAGTACATCCCCGGCGCCTCGCTCGAGACCCTGCTCACCCGCCTCGGGCGCATGACCCCGGTGGCGCTCGCGCCCATCATCCGCGACGTGGCCCGCGCGCTGGCGCACCTGCACCAGCGGGGGGTGCTGCACCGCGACGTGAAGCCCGCCAACCTCCTGGCGCAGTTCGAGCTGGCGGACGGGGAGGAGCTCACCGCGGAGTCTCTCGCGCGCGCGGAGCTCATCCGCGCGGTGCTCATCGACTTCGGCATCGCCACGGAGACCTCCCGGGCGGGCGCCCACGAGGGCATCACCGGGACGCCCGGGTACATCGCCCCGGAGGTCGTGCGGGGCATCGAGCCCTTCGGCCCGGCCGTGGACGTCTACGCGCTCGCGGTGGTGGTCTTCGAGATGCTCTGCGGCACCAACCCCTTCCTGGCGGGCGAGCCCGACCTGGAGACGGTGCTCGTGCGGCACGGGTCGGTGGCGCTGCCGTGGTCCGACCTGCCCGACCTCACCGGCCGCACCGCGCTGGTGAAGCTGCTCCAGGACGCCACCCGCATGGACCCGCGGCAGCGACCCACCATGCGCGCCTTCCTGCACCGCTGGATCGAGCTGTCCGCGGGCTTCTGATCCGCCGGTCCCCCCCCGCTCGATCCCCGCTCAGTCCCCGGTGGGCAGCTCGGTGTCGATGGTGCCGACGATGTCCGTGTCCGCCGCTCGCGCCCGCGTCGTCGTCGGGCGGTTGACCCGCGGCCGCGACGTCCCGGCCACCGCCCTCGGCCCGCTGGC
>CAIOSS010000479.1 GCA_903860995.1 uncultured delta proteobacterium
GCTGGAGGGGCGAGCCTCGCGGGCACGCCACACGACGACCTCCTCAGCGACGGCGGTCGTGCGTCGCCCGACCCCCGGCTGTTCGATCCGCTCTTCCCGCACGCCGCCGAAGCGCTCCTCGCGCACCGCCCCCCCGCGCTCGGCCCGCGGGCTCACGATCTCCTCCCGGATGCCCCCTCTGCGCTCGGGGCGCGGCGACGTGACCCGCTCTTCGCGCACGCCTCCGAGGCGCTCTTCGCGTACGCCTCCGAGGCGCTCCTCGCGCACCCCGCCGAGGCGCTCTTCGCGCACTCCCCCGAGGCGCTCTTCGCGCACGCTCCCGAGGCGCTCTTCGCGCACCGCGGGCGGGTTGCTGGGCGGTTGGCGGGACGGACGCTTCTCGTCGCTCATGCCTGTGCTCCGGCCGTGAGGCGCGCCTCGAAGGTCTCCTTGCGCTCGGCCCGCCCGAACGCGAACTCCGGCGTAATGAGGCCCGCTTCGAGGAGGTCTTCGAGGCTCTGATCGAGGGTCATCATCCCCGCCGCGCGGTTGATCTGCATGAGGCTCGGGAGCTGGAAGGTCTTGTGGTCACGGATCATCGTCCCGACGTTCATGATCCCCTTGAGCACCTCGTACACGGCGACGCGGCCCTTGCCGTCGGCGCGCGGCGCGAGGCTCTGCGACACCACGTATTTCAAGCTCTCCGAGAGCCCCATGCGCACCTGCGACTGCTCCTCCGGGGGAAAGCTCTCGATGAGCCGGTCGACCGTCGCGACCGCGCTGGTGGTGTGCATCGTCGCGACCACGAGGTGGCCCGTCTCGGCCGCGGTCATCGCCATGCGGATGGTCTCCACGTCGCGCATCTCGCCCACCATGATGACGTCCGGGTCCTCGCGCAGGGCGGCGCGCAGGGCGCGGGCGAAGCTCCCGGTGTGGCGCCCCACCTCGCGCTGGTTGACCAGCGACGACTTGGCCGGGTGCACGAACTCGATCGGGTCTTCGAGCGTGATGATGTGGTCGCTCTTGGTCTCGTTGATGAGATTGATGATCGCCGCCAGGGTGGTGCTCTTGCCGCCGCCCGCGGGGCCCGTCACCAGGATGAGCCCCTGGTGGAAGTCGAGCAGCTCGGTGAGCTGCCCCGGCAGGCGCAGGTCGGCGAAGGTGGGCGGGATGTTGGGGATGCAGCGGAAGGTCGCGCACATCCCCTTGCGCTGGCGAAACGCGTTGGCGCGGTAGCGCCCGACGCCGGGCACGGCGTGGCAGAAGTCCACCTCCCCCTCGGCCTCCAACGTGCGGAGGCGCACCGGGTCGATGATGCCCGTGATGAGCGCCTCGCACTGCGCGGCGTCGAGGGGCGCCTGGTCGAGGCGCTCGATGACGCCCGCCACGCGGATGTACGGCGGCTCGTCGACGGTGACGTGCACGTCCGAGGCGCCGCGCTCGCGGGCCATCGCCAGGAGCTTGTCGAGCGCGTCGTCGATGCGATCGCTGCGCACGGCGGCGGTCTGCTCGCGCCCCACCACCCCGCCGACCTCTCGGTACATCTCCGCCGCCCGCGTGCGCACCTCCTGGTCGGCGTCGCCCTCCATCACCCGCTGGAAGAGCTTGATCATCCGCGGGTCCTTCGAGCGGGCGCAGGCGCGCAGCACCTCCATGCGCACCTCCGGGCGGTCGTCCTTGAGCAGGTCGACCAGCGCCCGCAGCGCGGACTCGCCGCCGATCGAGCCGAGCGCGTCGATGGCCGCCCAGCGCGCGTCCGGGTCCGCGAGCGCCTTCACCAGGTGCGGCACCACGCGCTCGTCCTTGAGCTTTCCGAGGGTCTCGCAGGCCGTGATGCGCAGCCACCAGTCGTCGTCGGCGAGCAGCTTTACCACCGGGCCGATGAGCCGCGGGTCCTCGAAGTGCTCGGCGAGCACCAGGGCCTGCATCCGCACCTCCTCGTCGGGGTGCTCGAGCAGGCTCACCGCGGGGCGCAGCACGTCGTCGCCGAAGGTCTTGAGCGTGTTGAGGATGCGGGTGCGCAGCCAGCCCACCATCGCCCTCGACTGCTGGAGGATCTCCGTCAGCACCACCTCGGGCTTGCCCGTCGACAGCAGGATCTCCACCGCCGTCCGCCGGATGGCGTCCTCCCCTTCGGCGAGCAGCTTGTGGAGCTTGGGCTGGAGCGCCGCCGGGTCGACCTGCCCCGCCTGGTGGATGGCCTTCAGCGCGTGCGCTCGCACCGACGCGTTGTCCTGGGCGAAGCGCTCGAGCATCATGTCGGTGACGTCGCCGCGGGGCGTCGGGAGCGTCGCGAGGGCCTCGATGACCCGCTCGCGCACCCGGTCGTCGGGGTCGGCCGCGAAGGGCATGAGCTCGTCGACCAGGGCCTCGATGCCCTGGTCGGCCACGAGGCGCTGGAGCGCCGTGACCCGCATGATCGACGGCGCGTCCTTGAGGGCCCGGCGGGCGAAGGCGAGGCGGTCCTTCGAGGGCAGCTCGAGCGCGGTCTCCCAGCCCACGCGCTGGCGCATGGTGCTCGGGTCGCGGAGCAGCTCCTCGATGGCGGGCGTGACCATGTTCGCCGGGAGGCGGGCGATCACCCGCTGCGCGAAGGCCTTGGCCGCGGGGTGCTGGGTCTGCATCTCGCTGAAGAGCAGCGCGACGGACTTCGCGTCGGAGCGCCCCACGAACATCGACGCCGCGGCCTGGCGCACCGTGGCGTCGCCCACCCAGAGCAGCGGCACGAGCTCGCCGGGGCGGACCGAGCTGTCGTCGCGGAGGGCGCTCAGCGCGGCGAGTTTCTCCTCGTCGTTGCGCCACTGCGCTTCTTTGACCTTCTGGAGGGGTGAGCGAGACGAACCGAACAGCGCCATCAGACCTCCACCGCCACCGGCGCTCGCGATCCGCGAGGGCGTCGGCGTGTGCGACCCGGCGAGTATCGCGCAGACCGCCGCATCGGGGGATCGAATCCGCACCGCGCGCCGCCAGGATCTGGCCAGGCCCTGCCGCCGGGGTGCATAGCCACGGACGATGTCCCTCTCCGCCCGGCTGGATTCGTTCTGCGAGTGGCTCACCCACGAGCGCCGCGCGTCTCCGTTGACGGTGGAGCACTACCGGCGCGACCTCGACACCCTGGTCGCGTATGCGCGGCAGCACCGTGGGTCGGCGGTCGACCTGGACGGCATCGACCTCGCGCTGCTCCGGGGCTGGCTCGGGGAGCGCTCGAAGGCCCGGGTGAGCGCCACCCTCGCGCGCAACGTGTCGTCCGTGAAGAGCTTCTTCCGCTACGCCCTCGGCACCGGCTGGCGGGGCGAGGACCCGACCGCCCGCCTCGCGTCCCCGAAGATCCGCCGGCGGCTGGAGCGCCCGATGTCGGTCACCGAAGCCGGGCGGCTCATGGACACGCCGACGGCCTCGCCCGAGGCGCCCCTCCCGGCCGGGGCGGCGGGCGCGCGGCAGGTGCTCGCGATGGCGCGCGACCACGCCCTGCTGGAGCTGCTCTACGGGAGCGGGCTGCGGGTGAGCGAGGCGGTGGGCCTCGACCTCGGAGACATCCAGGGCGCGACCGTGCGCGTGCGCGGCAAGGGCAACAAGGAGCGGGTGGTGCCGCTGGGGCGACAGTGCATCGCGGCGCTGGACGAGTGGCGCGCCGCGCGCC
>CAIOSS010000480.1 GCA_903860995.1 uncultured delta proteobacterium
CTCCCCGGACGGCGCGCAGCTCACCGAGGCCCCGAAGGGCACCCCCACCCTCGTGATGATGGTCGGCCTCCAGGGGCAGGGGAAGACCACCACCAGCGCCAAGCTCGCCAAGCTGCTTACCGATGAGGGTAAGAAGGTGCTGCTGGTCGCCGCGGACCTCCAGCGCCCGGCCGCCGTCGAGCAGCTCACGGTGCTCGGGCAGAAGGTCAACGTGCCGGTGTTCTCGGCGCCCAACAGCACCCCGGTGGAGGTGTGCCGCCGCGCGCTCGCGCTCGCCAAGGTCCAGAAGAAGGACGTGGTGATCTTCGACACCGCGGGCCGGCTCGCGATCGACACCGTGCTGATGGACGAGCTCCGCTCCATCAAGAGCGAGACGAAGCCCCACAACATCCTGCTCGTGGTCAACGCGGCCATCGGGCAGAACGCCCTCGCCACGGCGACGGCCTTCCACGACACCCTCGGGCTCACCGGCGTCGCGCTCACCATGCTCGACGGCGACGCCCGCGGCGGCGCGGCGCTCGCCATCCGCGAGGTCACCGGCATCCCCATCCGCTACGCCGGCGTGGGGGAGTCGCTCGACAAGCTCGAGGCCTTCCGCCCCGAGGGCATGGCGTCGCGCATCCTCGGGATGGGCGACATCGTCTCGGTGGTCAACGACTTCAAGAAGGTCATCGACGAGAAGCGCGCCGAAGAAGACGCGATGCGGATGCTGGGGGGGCAGTTCACCCTCGACGACTTCGTCGCGCAGATCGAGACCATCCAGAAGATGGGCCCGCTGCAAGACCTCTTCGACCGCATGCCCTTCTTCAGCGGGATGCTCCCGCCGGACGCGAAGGTCGACGACCGCGAGCTCGACAAGGCCAAGGTCATCGTGTCGTCGATGACCAAGGGCGAGCGCCGGGACGCCGAGCTCTTCAAGCGCGAGCCCAACCGGGTGCAGCGCGTGGCGAAGGGCGCGGGCTACGCGCCCGAGGCGGTGGCCGAGCTCGTCGCGAAGTTCGTGATGATGCGCGACATGATGGGCAACATCGGGCAGCAGGCGAGCTTCCTCCAGAAGATCCCCGGCGCGCAGCAGCTCGCGATGGCCCGCAAGCTCAAGAACATGGTCAAGGTCCAGGGGGAAGACCAGGCCATCGCGCAGATCGCGCAGGAGATGCTCGAGTCCGCGGTGGCGGGCGGTGGCGGCGGCCGTGGCGGCTTCCCCGGGATGCCCGGCGGGTTCCCGGGAATGCCCGGTGGCATGGGGGGCTTCCCGGGGATGGGCGACCCCAACGCGCTGATGCAGGCGCTCATGGGCGGCGGGATGCCCGGGATGCCCGGGATGCCCGGAGCGGGCGCGCCGAAGCCCCGTCCGGCGAGCCTCGGCGTGCCGAAGGACAAGCGCAAGCAGGAGCGCGACGCGCGCCGCAAGAACCGCAAGAAGTAACGAGAAGGTCTTTCAATGAGGACATCGATGAAGACGTGGATGCCGTGGGTGGTTTGTCTGGCCGTGGGCGCCGGGTGCGTAGAGCAGCCGACGCAGCCCAACCGGGGCGGGGCTTCGCAGCAGGAGCTCGATCGGATCCGGCGCCAGGTGGTGTCGCGCACGGCCCCGACGCCGCAGCACGCCCTGTCCTTCAACTGGGACAACAAGGTCGAGCTGCTGGGCTATGACATCAACGTCCAGAACAACACCCTGCGCCCCGGTCAGAGCGTGACCGTCACCTGGTACTGGAAGTGCCGCGCGCCCACCGGCGACGGCTGGCGCCTCTTCACGCACCTCGACGACGCCAACGGCCCGCGCACCAACCAGGACAACGTCGGCGACACCCGCCGCGCGTACCAGCCCGAGCGCTGGCGCGCCGGGGAGTTCATCCGCGACACGCAGAGCTTCGAGCTCCCGGCGGACTGGGACTCGCCCACGGTGCGCATCCACCTCGGCGTCTGGAAGGAGGGTCAGCCCCGCATGGTGGTCACCCCGGCCGACCGCACCGACGGCGACCGCCGCGCGCGCGTGCTCGAGCTCAACACGGGCGTGCAGGTGCAGCTCACCGAGACCGTGGTGCCCCGGGCGACCGGCGCCATCACGGCCGATGGGCGCCTCGACGAGGCCGCGTGGGCCAACGCCGCGCGCACCGGCCCGCTGGTCAACCCGGGCAACGGCAACCCGGCGAGCGCCACCGAGGCGCACGCCACGGCCATGATGCTCTGGGACGACGCCAACCTCTACGTGGGCTTCCGCGTGACCGACGACAACCTCGTCGACCCGTCGAGCGCCCGCGACGACCACCTCTGGGAGCACGACGCCGTCGAGGTGATGATCGACCCCGACGGGGACGGCACCAACTACTACGAGTTCCAGGTGTCGCCGAAGAACCAGCGCTTCGACACCCGCTACGACCGCGCGCGCCAGCCGCAGCCCTTCGGTCACCTCGACTTCAACCCCGAGACCCTCTCTGGCGTCGCCGCCACGGGCACCATCGGCAACGCCGACGACAGTGACACCGGGTACGACGTCGAGCTGGTCATCCCCTGGGCGAGCGTCAACAGCGGCCTCGCCCACACGCCGCCGCAGCCCGGCGACCAGGTGCGGGTCAACCTCTTCGTGATGGACGAGCCCAAGACCGGCGGCCAGCGCAGCGCCGCCTGGAGCGCCCCGCGCGGCGGCGACTTCCACGCCCTCGCCCGCTTCGGCCGCATCACCCTCGCCGTCGACGCGCCGGGCGCCCCGGCTGCCCCCGCCGCGGCCGCCCTGCCCGCGGTGCCCTCCGCGGCCGCGGTGCCCAACATCCCGGGCCTCGTCCAGCCGCTGCCCGCGGTGCTCAACAACGGCGCCGTCCCGCTGCGCCGCCGCGCCCCCTCCGCCCACTGACCACACGCAACGCACGCGCTCGATTCGAGGTCGCGTGTGGTGCTAGCGTCGCACCTCTCCCGGCCCGGGGCTCCCTGTGCCTCCCCTCCGTTGTCCTGAGGTCTCATGCGCGCGTGGCGGTGGTCCGTCGTCCAGTCGTGTCTCCTCGCCGCCGTGCTCGCCGGCTGCAGTTCCAACAGCGGCACCAGCGCGCCGCTGGCGGACGGCTCGACCGCGCGGGGAGACCTCGGGCCGGGCTCCGACGGGGCCGCCCTGGTCGACGCCTCCACGGCGCCGTCCGACGGGTGGACGCCGCCGACCTTCGACGTGCCCTCGCGCGACGCCCCTGACGCGGCGGGTGACGCGCCCGCCGACGGGGCCGACGCGCTCACGGTGACCACCCTCGCGGACGGCGCGATGACGGCGTGCGGTCCGCGCGAGCGCTGCGGCAACGGCATCGACGACGACTGCAACGGCATGACCGACGAGGAGTGCAGCTGCATCCCGGGCACGACGCAGCGGTGCTATCCGGGCGACGCGCTGCGGGCGGGCGCGGGGGTGTGCACCTGGGGGACGCAGCGCTGCGGGGGCCGGGAGGAGTTCGGCACCTGGGAGCCCTGCATGGGCTTCGGTCAGCCGCGCGCCGTCGACTGCCGCATGCCCACGGTGGACAACCGCTGCGACGGCATGGCCGGCGTGGGGTGCCTGTGCACGCTGGGCGCCTCGCGGAGCTGCTACTCGGGGCCGATGGGCACTCAGGGTCGCGGGCTCTGCCGCGCGGGCGCGCAGACCTGCGTGGTCACCCCGACGGGCTCCGGGTGGGGGCCGTGCGCGGGCGAGGTGCTGCCGGTGCGCGACGCCTGCGACGGGCGCGACTCGGACTGCGACGGCTTCCCCAACACGGGCTGCGGCTGCATGCGCGGCGCGACGCGCACCTGCTACTCGGGCGCGGCGGGCACCGCGGGCCGCGGGCTCTGCCGCAACGGGACGCAGACCTGCGTGTCGACCACGAGCGGCGGCGGCACGGTGTGGGGGCCCTGCGCGGGCGAGGTGGTCCCGGCGGCGGACGTTTGCAACGGGGTCGACCGCAACTGCGACGGCAACCCGAACACCAACTGCACGTGCACCCTCGACGCGGTGGAGGTCTGCTACACGGGCCCCGCGGGGACGGCCAACGTGGGCCGCTGCCGGCCGGGGTCGCGGCGCTGCAACGCGCTGGTGCGCCCCGACGGCACGCTGACCTCCACCTGGGGCACCTGCCTCGCGCAGACGCTGCCCGGCGCGGCGGAGATCTGCGCCAACATGATCGATGACAACTGCAACCGGATGGTCGACGAGGCGTGCACGCCCGACTGCGCGGTGGGCACCATCCGGTGCGCGGGGCGGTGCATCGACGTGCGCAGCGATCCGCTCAACTGCGGGGCCTGCGGCAACGTGTGCCCGAGCGGGCAGGCGTGCGCCAACGGGGTGTGCGTCGGCAGCGGGATGCTGCGCATCACCATGGTGTGGAGCCTCGCGGGGGACGTAGACCTCCACGTGGTCCCGCCGTGCGGGCAGGAGATCTCCTTCCTGGCGACCAACCGGTGCGGCGGGCAGCTCGACCGGGACGACACCTCGGGTACCGGGCCGGAGAACGTGTTCTGGGCCGCCGCGCCCATGAGCGGGACCTACCTGGTCTGCGCGGTGCCCTACCGGGTGTCGGGTGCGACCAACGTGACCGTGACCGTCAACCAGGGAGCCCGGGTGTTGAACACGTGGATGGTCCCGCGCGCGGTGAGCTCGGGCAACGCGGCGTGCACCCGGGAGTCGCCGCACTTCGTGGGCGCGTTCAACTACTGATCATCGCGGCAGGCCGCAGCGGAGCCAGACGAGGATCGCCTGACTCTCCTCGTCGGAGAGCGCGCCCGCGTCGGCCGGCGGCATCGCGCAGCGCAGGAGCTCGTCGCGGATGGTGTCCTGCCAGTCCGCGACGTGGTCGTAGCCGATGAGCGACCAGGGGCCGTTGGGGGCGCCGTGGTGGCAGGTCGTGCAGCGCGACGTGAAGATCGACTCGACGTCGCCGTAGCGGGGCGCCGGCTCGGGGCACTCCGTGGGGGCCCGCACCGCGCAGGACGCCGGGACGTCGACGGGCGCCGCGTCCGAGGCATCGGCTCCCGCGTCGGGAAGGAGTGGGGCATCCCTGGGCACGGACGCCTCCCAGCGGCCCGCGGTGTCGACGCCGAGGCCCCGCTCGTAGGACACGAACACGTCGATCGGAGCAGGGCCACCATCGGTCGTGGCCGGGGTCGTGGTGCACGCCGGGATCACCCCCGCGAGTGCCATGGACACCAGGACCCGACGACCGGCTGTGGATCTCCGTGGCATGCGTCACCAGCCTACCCCCGCGCGGTGCGTCGGGGCGAGGACGATGCCGCGGTGAAGCGTGCTCGGCGAGCGCGCGGGCCGTGACCTCCTGCGCGCGCTCACCACGCGACAACGTGTCACATCGATCATCGCTGGAGTCGCGTGGTAGCGCTGCGTCGAAGGGTGCCCTGCGGCATCCACGGGAGGAGATCCGATGAAGATCCGGATGATGGTTGTCGGCGGTGTGGTCGGGTTGTTCGCATCGACGGCGGTCGCGCACGTCAGAGTCGTGTCGGGCAACGCCGTGGCCAACGTCACGCAGGTCGTACGCTTCGGCGTCGGGCACGGGTGCGCTGGCGCGGACACGGTGGGCCTGGTGGTGGACATCCCGACGGGGGTGACCTCGGTGCGGCCGATGCCGAGCGACTTCGGCCGCTCGACCGTACAGACCAACGCCGCCTCGGTGGTCACCGGCGTGACGTGGCAGCGCCCGGTCACCGACGTGCTGCCGTCGGACACGAACTACTACGAGGTCAGCATCCGGCTCCGGCCGCCGAACGCGCCCTTCACGACGCTGTACTTTCCCGTCCACCAGACCTGCCGCGCGGCGGACGGAACGATGACGACGGTCGACTGGGTCGGCCTGCCGACCACGGTCACGCCCGACGGGGGCACCGCTCCGGAGCCCGCTGCGGCGCTCAACCTCGTCCCCGCCCGCCTGCCCGGCTGGAACAGCTACACGCTCACGCAGGCCATCTCGACGCTCAGCACGTTCTTCTCGGACGCGAGCATCGTCTGGCGCGGCACCGCGGCCTACAGCATCAACCCCAGCACGACCACGCTCATCTCGACGACGCCGGGCGTGACAGCGCTCACGTCGCTGGCGAGCGGCGACCGCGTCTGGGTCCGGTACTAGGTCGGTGAGGACGACCATGCGCCGATGGCTCTTCATGAGTGCGCTCTGCCTCCTGGCCGCCTGCTCCGACTCGCCCGCTGACTCGCCCGATGGCGGCGCAGCGGACTCGGGTACGATCGACGCGGGCACCACCGATCTCGGGACAACCGACCTCGGCGTGACCGACCTCGGCTCCACGGACCTCGGTCCGCGCGACTCGGGCGTGACCGACCTCGGCGCCGACGACGCCGTCACGACCGACCTCGGCGCCGACGCCGGCGCGCCCGACGCGGGCCCGCTCGCCGCGTGCCTCGAATCGCCCGACGAGTTGCCTCGGCCGCCGGTCGACCGGCTCCCCTGCGAGCTCTTCCCGCCCAGCTTCTGATGGTCTCGCGGCGCAGGTGCGCCGCCCGACCGCGCGCGACGACGACGAGCACGAGCCCGACTTCGACGTCATCGCCGGCCTCGTCGTCACCTGGACGGTTGGGCACCTCGCGGTGAGCGCGAGCGACGGCGCGTCGGCGATCAAGTACCGACTCTCGGAGACGCCAACCGCCATCCGTGCGATCGGCCAGGTGCTCGTCGGCTCGTCGTTCTCACGCGGGTCTGGCCGTCAAGCCGCGACGCCCGACCGTCAGAGCTCGATGCGGATCCCTAGCTGTGCCTGGAAGGGACGCCCCGGCCGCGCGCCCCACGGGCGGCGCGACACAACGGGGGTCTGGAACAGGAGGTTCTCGCCGCGCACGAACACCGTCACCCGTTCGAGCGGCCGCCAGCTGGCCATCAAGTCGAGGAGCCACTGCGCGTCGGTGCGCCGACCGGCGTCGCCCTGGCTCGCCTCCTCGCGCATCTCGCCGACGTAGGTCCCCTGGAGGCTCACGCCCCAGCGGCGGCGCATCTCGACGCCGGCCGAGACGCTCACCTGGTGCTCGGGCACGTAGGGCAGACGGTCGCCCACGTGCACGACGCCGAGCTGCGGGTCGGCCGACGCGAAGGCCGACTGAAACGACGATCCCGTGTACGTGTAGGCCGCCTGCACGGGGAACGAGAGCCGCGCCGCGCGGAAGGTGTAGCCCGCGGCGGCCTCGGCGCCCCACACCAGCACGCGGCCGCTGTTGAAGGCGCGGTCGACGTCCGTGCACCCCGCGGTGAGCGTGCACTGCGAGGTCATGTTGTCGTAGTCGGAGTAGAAGCCCGCGAGTTCCACGCGCAGGTCGTGGAGCCCGATCACGCGGCCGCCGACCTCGTAGTTGGTGCTGGTCTCGACGTTGATCGCCGAGGCGTCCTGCGGCAGCGGCGGGGAGAAGCCGCGGTGCACGCCCGCGAACACCCGCACCCGCTCGTTGGGATCGTAGGTGACCGCGCCGCCGGGCAGCAGCGCCGTGCGCTCGACGCCGGTCGCGCGGCCGCTGAGACGGTCGGTGAAGTTCATGCTCATCCACTCGACCCGCGCGCCGGGCGCGAGGGTGACCGGGCCGAGCGAGAGCGCGTACTGGGCGTAGCCGGAGAAGGCGGTGGTCGCGGCGAGGTCCTCGTTCTGCGAGAGGCGTGGGAGGCGGTCGGGCAGCAGGCGCCCGGCCTGCACGCGCCACCCGTCGGCGCCGATGTGGCGGTCGATGGAATCGTTGTGCACCCGCACGCCCGCGCGGACGTCGTGGCCGAGCAGGCCGCGCCGCGACTGGTAGCGGGCGTCGGCCTGCACGCCCTGCGACACGTAGCGCCAGTCGTTGTTGACGTAGATGAACGACTGGTCGGAGCCCGGCGTGTCCGACACGCCGCGCAGCAGGTCGTAGTACGAGGCGTTGTCGGCCGAGCGCGGGTTGATCAGCACGCTGTTGATCGATGGCCCGACGCGGAAGCGGTCGAGCCGGTACCAGACGCGAGCGACGTCGCTGCGGTACGCGACCACGGTGAGGCGGCCGCTCGTGCCGAAGTCGAACTGCTCGCGCACCTCGACCTGCGTGCGGTGCCGGTTGAACTCGTCGAGCGCGCCGGCCACGTAGCGTCGGTAGGGGCTCGCGCGGAAGTCCGCGTCGGTGAGCCCGAGGTAGGTCTCGTTGGAGCGCTCGAACTGGTAGACCAGCTTCACCGACAGGCGGTGCCGGACGTGCGCGCCAACGGGCCCGCGCCAGAACGCGCGCATCGCGAAGTCGCCGAGCTCGAAGCCGTTGCTCCCGCCGGTGAAGTCGATGCGCTGGAAGCCGCTGGATCGGTAGTAGAGGCCCTCGACCAGGGCGCCGAAGCGGGCGTTGCTGGTGCCCGCGTAGAAGTGCACGCGGCTCGTGTCGAAATTGCCGTAGACGAGGTCGACCGCAGCCTCCGGGCGCTCGGGCACGTCGCGCGTGCGCAGGTCGATGGCGCCCGCGATGGTCTGCGGGCCGAACAGGATCGCCGAGGGCCCGCGGTAGACGTCGATGCCCACCACGCGGGTCATCGGGGTCAGCGAGAAGGTCGAGGGGGAGGAGTACGGCGCGTAGAGCTGGAGCACGCCGTCCTCGAGCAGCGTGATGCGGCGCGAGCGGTGCGAGTTGGCGCCGCGCATCCCGATGTTGGGGCGCAGGCCGTAGCCATCCTCGGAGCGCACGTAGACGCCGGGGATGCGCACCATCACCCGGTCGGGGTCGGCGTAGTCGAGCGCGCGCATCTCCTCCTCGGTGACGCGGTGCCCTGATCCGCCGAGGGCGTCGGGGCCGGCGTAGCGCCGCCCGAGCACGGTGGCCCCGTCGCCGGGAGTAACGGGCGCGTCGGGGGCTTCGTCCGCGGGTCGGTTCTGGGCGGACACGACCCGCGGCAAGAGCGCGAGCGCGAGGGCAGTGACGCAGGACGGGACGTTACTCGGCATCAGGGCACCAGCCAATCGCGGGCGGGAGGGATGGCGCGTCTCTACAAGGCCGCCGCGCGGCCGGGGAGAGCCAGTTGGCTCGGAACGACGCGGCCCCTGACGATCAGTCGATGAGCCCAAGGCGCAGCGCGCTCGCGACGGCCTGCGTGCGGTCGGTCGCCTCGAGCTTCTCCATGATGCGTTGGACGTACCGCTTCGCCGTCGCGATGCTCCAGCGCATATCCTCGGCGACCTCACCGTTGGTTCGCCCCGCGGCCATCAGGGCGAGCACGCGCCGCTCGATGCGCGTGAACTCCGACGGCTCGCCCGCCGGCGACGCGTCGGCCGCGCCGGCGACACCGGCGACCGCGCGCAGCTTCCCGAGCAGGTCGCGCCGGGTGACGCCCTTCAGCACATAGCCCGCGGCGCCAGCCTCCATGGCGCGGCGCACCAGCGCGGGGTCGTCGTGCATGCTCAGCACCAGCACCGCGATGTGCGCCGCCGTTCGCTTGATCTCGCGCAGCACCTCGACGCCCGAGATGTCCGGGAGCTGCATGTCGAGCAGCACCACGTCGGGGTTCTGTGCTTGCGCGAGGCGCAGGCCGTCCTGGCCCGAGGCCGCCTCGCCTACCAGTGCGATGCCGTCGCACGTCAGCATGCTGCGCAGCCCCGCCCGCACCACCGGGTGGTCGTCGACCACCACCACGCGGAGCGACGCGCCGTCGATCACGACGGGGCCCCCACCCAGCGAGGCAGGCGCACGCGCACGGTGGTCCCGTCGCCGGGACGGCTGTCGAGGTCGCAGGTGCCGCCGAGCAGGCGCGCCCGCTCCTGCATGCTCGCGAGACCGATGCCGCTCGCGCTGGGCGGAGGCACGGTGAAGCCCGCGCCGTGGTCACGCACCCGCACGCAAAGCCACGCGGGCTCGAGCCGCAGCTCGACCTCGAGGCGCTCGGTCTTCGCGTGGCGCGCGGCGTTACTGATCGCCTCCTGCACGATGCGGAAGGCCGCTGTCTCGACCGCCGCGGGGAGCCGCGCATCGCCGAGCCCGTCGTCGAGGTGCGCCGTCCAGCCGGTGTCGCGCGCGGCGTCGTCGAGGCTGCGGCGCACGGCCAGCGCGAGCCCGTCGGCGTCCACCGACGAGGGCCGCAGCGCGCGCAGCACGTGGCGCATCTCTTCGACCGCCTCCCGCAGCCGCTCGGACACGTGACCAAGCTCGGCGTCGGCGCGCGCGCGGTCGCTGTCGAGGACGTCGCGGCACACCTCGGCGTGCTGCTTGGCGCTCACCACGAGGGGCGAGACGCCGTCGTGCAGCTCGAACGCGATGCGCCGCCGCTCCTCCTCCTGCGCGAAGATCACCTTCTCCACGAGGCGGGCGAGCGCCTCTTCGTGGGCGGACTTCTGGCGCCACGCGCGCAGCACCGTCCACGTCGCGGCCAGCACGATCACGAGCTGCAGCGCGTTGACGGCGATCGCGAGCGGGGCCGCGACCGAGCGCGGGAGGGTGAGGAGCTGGTTCTCAGCGGCCTCGCACAGGGCCATGCCCAGGAAGGTCACGACGAGCACCGCCACCTGCGCGCGCGGCAGCGGAGGGCGACGGGGACTCGGGGAGGGCGTGGCGGACATCGGCGGGGTTCGTAATGGGGAGCCGAGGGCCTACCGCGGGCAGTACCACGAGGGCAGCGCGGCGGGCGTGACGTGCCGCGTGGCCAGCGTGAACACGTAGAAGAGCACGTCCTGCATGCGCATCACGGCGCCGAGGTGGGCCACCGCCGCCACGAAGCCGCGCCGCGCGAAGAGGCGGGCCGCCGACGGGGCGTGCGCGACGGCGTAGGCCAGACCGCCGGCCGCGGCGCCCGCGAGCAGTGCCACGAGCGAGCGGCCGTACCAGTCCATGGCGAGGCCGGTGACGCGGCGGGCGAGCTCCCAGCGGTGCTGCAGCGGGAAGTACCAAGGCACCGGCCACCGCCCGAGGGCGCTCGCCAGGAACACCACCCCGAACACCAGCCGCGCCACGAGGAATGCGAGAAACACCCGGTGGGTCGGCCGCATGTCACACGCTCCGGTACGAGACGATCACGAGTCCGCTCACGACGTTGAACCAGACCACGGCGGCGACGAAGGCGGCCATCCCGACGTAGACGCGCACGAGCGCCCGGTCGTCGGCGTCGGTGGTCAGCCTGCCGCCCACCGCGCCCATGCCGAGGGCCACGAGGAGGGCGATGGTCGCGAGGTTCTCCTTGATGTCGAAGAGATTCGAGATGGCCGGGTGGTGGCGGTCGAGGAAGAGCGCGCGCACATGGTAGCGGTACGTCGGGTACAGCAGCGCGCCGAGCGCGAAGGTGAGCGCGTAGGTCACCGCGACGACGAGGGCGTAGATGCGCTCGAGGCGCAGCCGTGGCGCGCCCCGCAGGCGGGCGGGCATCTGCAACAGGTGGTGCGTGGCCGAGCCGATGAGCACCACGGCGGCGGCGGCGTGCAGCACCAGCAGCAGCTTGCGCGCGCCGAAGAGCAGCGTGTGGGCGTCAGCGGGGACGGCGCACGGGTCCATTGGCGGCACGACGCTACGACGCGGGCTCGCCGGGTGACAATCGCCGCCGCCTGGGGCGAAGCGCGACGTCTTGCCGCGTCGCCCTGTTGCGCCGGTCATGGCAGAGCCCCGCCCCATGTTTCGCCTACCTCGCGCTCAAGCGCCTTGCTCTTTACCCTCGCCTGCCTGCCGGTCGCGGCGGCGGCCCTCGGCGCCCGCCCGACGACGGCCTCGGCCACCGCGACGTACTCGTCGCGCGGCGTCGTGCGGGGCTTCGCGCCCGAGCGTCGGCTCGTGTTCATCGCGCACGAGACGATCCCCGGCTACATGGACGCCATGACCATGTCGTTCGAGGCGCGCTCGCCGGCTCAGCTCGCCGGACTCGCGGTCGGCGACCGGGTGACCTTCTCCTTCGTCGCGACCGACGACGGCCGCCGGCTGCTCAACGCCATCGCGCGACCCTAGGCGCGCTCAGCCCTCGTCGAGCGCGCGCAGCTCGGCGTCCAGGCGCTCGTCGTAGTCGTCCCGCTCGCGCGCCGGCACCGCGTCGACCGCCGTACGCCCAATCCTCCGCGTCGATCGCCGCACCAGCCAGAACAGTCCCGGCGCGCTCAGGGCCATCGCCAGGGCGACGCAGACCGCCAAGGTTGTGCGCGGGTCGCGGCCCTTCGGCACCGCGCGAATGCGCTCGCCGTAGCGCGCCGCGAGGTCGTCTTCGATGGTCGCGCTCGCCTCGCCCCGCTGCAGCCGCCCCCGGATCTCCGCCCGCAGCGACGAGGCCAGGTCGGACTCGTGGGTGTCGAGCGTCTGGTTCCAGCAGCAAGGCGCGAGGAGCCTGCCTTCGAGCACGGCCGCGCCGCGATCCGACGTAGCCTCGGCGGGCGCCCCGACCACCGGCTGACCCGCGCAGCCCGCGACGAACATCGCGGCCAGGACCCAGGCCCGCGGCGCCCTCACGGCACCGCCGCGCCGGTGACGTACCGCTCGGCGAGCGCCGCGGCTGCGATGCCGACGTCGTGCCCGATGCGCCGCCCGCTGAAGTCGTCGGGCTGGATATGGATGCCGCCCCAGATGCGCGACTGCCCCGCCTGGTCGGCGGCGTCGAAGTACGTCGCCCACTGCAGGCGCACCGTGGTCGTCGGACCGCGCTCGAAGGTGAGGTACGTTCCCGCGGGGGCGACGAATTCCCCAAGGCCGCCGGGGAAAAAATCGCTCCCCGTGACGCGCGCGAGCACTTCGGCGGCCGCCCGACTGAAGGTGCTGTGGCCCGACACGAAGCCCGGAAACGCCGGCGTCACGAAGGTGCGCCGCTGGTACGGAACCCAGTCGATGCCGCGCACCCAGGTCACGCCGCTGACCTCGCTGTGGGGGTCGCCCGGCTCGCCCGCCCACCCGAGCACGACGACCTGGTCGCGGTAGCGCGCGAGGTGCGCGTGGCGCTGCCCGGCCGCCGAACTCTCGACCGTGACCTGCTCGATCAGCCCCGCGATCAGCGGAAGCCCGTTGACGTGATAGCGCGGCGCCGCGGGGTCGCTGGACTGGCCGTTGCCCGCCATCCAGCGCACGAGCGAGATCGGGCGGGACGTCGTGTAGCGGCGCTTGAGCTCCCACGCGGCGATGGCGGCATCGTGCACCGCGCCGTTGAGCGCGAGGTAGGCGCGCACGTCCCAGCTCAGCGGGTCGAGCGGGGCGCCCTGACCGTTCCAGCGGCGCGCGAAACCCGGCGCGTCGGCGACCTGGTTGGCGAGGACGTTCCAGTGGCCGGGCGGTGTCTCCGAATGCGGACCATCGGCCCAGAACTCCGCGAGTACGCGGCCGAAGTCCCCACGGTGCGCCGGCTGCGCCTCGTAGGGGCGGCCCGTCGCCGGGTTCATCGGCCGGCCGTCGCCGTCGTCGCTGCCGAGCGAGTTGTCGCCCACACTACCGGGCGAGAGGTCGATCGTGTCGGCCGTGGTCGTGTCCAGCAGGCGCTCGCGACGGATCACGTCGACCACCCACGCGCGCATCTCGGGCTGCGTCGC
>CAIOSS010000481.1 GCA_903860995.1 uncultured delta proteobacterium
CCGGCGCTCGAATGCCGCCGCGAGCTCGGCCGCCCCGACCTCCACCCGCGCGACGTCGCCGTGGTAGCGCACGCGCACCTGCCGGAACCCGAGCGCCCGCAGCCCGTCCTCGGCGCGATCGATCTGGCGGAGGCGTTCGTTGGTGACCGAGGTGCCGTAGGGGATGCGCGACGCGAGGCACGCCGCCGCAGGCTTGTCCCATACGCTCAGGCCGATGACCCTCGCGCAGCGGCGGATGTCGTCCTTGGTGAACCCGAGCTCGACCAGCGGCGATCGGACGCCCTGGTCGGTGGCGGCCTGGAGCCCCGGCCGGTGGTCGCCGAGGTCGTCGAGGTTGGTGCCGTTGACCACCACCGCGAATCCCCGTCGTTCGCCCTCCGCGAGCGCGATGCGGTAGAGCTCCGACTTGCAGAAGAAGCATCGGTTGACGGCGTTCTTCACGTAGCTCGGGTCGTCGATCTCGTGCGAGTCGACGACCGCGTGTGGCACGCCGATCTCCGCCGCGACGGCGGAGGCAGCCTCGCGCTCGGCGATCGGCAGGGCTGGTGACAGGGCGGTGAGCCCGAGCGCGCGATCGCCGAGGGCTACGTGGGCGGCCTTCAGGACGAACGCGCTGTCGACACCGCCTGAAAAACAGACCAGCACCGAGCGGGCGTCCCGCATCCAGGCATAGAGGGCGTCGAGCTTGGGCTCCATGGGTGAGGGGTCGTATACCACCGGCACCTCTCGGGAGCAGCCTCGTGCCGTCCCCGAAGCTTCTGTGCCACCGAAGAGACCTGATACCACCTCTGATGCACCCGACCGACCGCCTCCAAGGAGAGACCCCCGAACGACTCGCCGAGCGCTTCGGCGCCGCCCTCACACTCCCGGAGGCCCGACGAATCATCGCCCACGTCGTACAGCGCGGCGGCGACTCGCTCCTGGGGGTGCAGCAGCTCCGCACCACGGCCCGCAAGGTCGTCGAGGCCGAGCTCCCGGTCGGCCAGGTGACCGTCGTCGAGCGTAGGGCCTCGCAGGAAGACCCCTTCGTGAAGTTTGCCATCGCGCTCCCCGACGGCGCAGTGGTCGAGACCGTGCGCATCCCCCTCGAACGCGCGGGGCGCTACGTGGTGTGTGTCAGCTCCCAGGTCGGCTGCGCCATGGGCTGCGCGTTCTGCGCCACCGGGATGATGGGCCTCTCCCGCAACCTGGAGGCCTGGGAGATCGTCGAGCAGGTGCGCCTGGTGGCCACGGAGCTGCGAGCGTCGGGCGAGGGCAGGGTGCACGGGGTGGTCTTCCAGGGCATGGGCGAGCCCCTCCACAACCTCGACAACGTGCTGCAGGCCATCGAGATGATCTCCAATCCCTGCGGCCTGGCCGTAGACGCGCGGAACGTGACCGTATGCACGGTGGGGATCGTCCCCGGCATCGAGCGTCTCGCGTCCATGCGAACACGCATACGCCTGGGGATCAGCATCACCAGCGCACAGACAGCCCTCCGTCGGAGCCTGGTGCCGATGGAGGGCCGGTACCCGATCGCCGAGGTGGTTGCCGCGGCGAAGCGATTCCACGAGCGCTCGGGACGCCTGGTGATGTTTGCGTATGCGCTGATGGGCGGGGTGAACACCACCGACGCGGAGGCCGACGCGCTGGCCGAGCTCCTCAAGCAGATGCCTGCGAGGCTCTCCCTCATCGACTGGAACCCCGTGGCGGGCCTGCCCTATCGACCGCCGACCGCCGAGGAGCGGGATCGCTTCCATGACCGGCTGGCAGGGATGGGGGTGCCGGTGATCCGTCGCTACAGCGGCGGCAAGGATATCGGGGCCGCCTGCGGGCAGCTCGCGACGGAGTCGAAGCGAAAGACCCGACCCCGGCATGGGCATCCCGCCACCGGCATGGGCCCCGATTCCGGGGGCGCAGGGCCTGGGATTTCCAGCGATCCCGAGTAGGCCTTCGCCCGTCGCGGGGAACACAACCGCACCTTCAGTTTACAGAACAAATTGTTTCGTCAACTGCGTGATGCCGTAGGGGACCAGTAGGACGGGTACGTATGCGAGGGGTCCCGCATATGCGCCACTGATCGCGCGATCACGAATCGCGACAGTCATACTGTCGCATCCGCGACTCTCTGCATAGCAATCCCGACACATGGGAGATCTACGACGTCCCCGGGAGTGCGGGAGGAAGGCTCCACGGCGCCTCACGAGGAAGCGGTTGGACCGTCCAAGCGCCTGGACGCCGAGGACCCCGCCAAAGCCTGAGGGCCGGCTCCAGCGGTGGCGCCACGAGATCCGGCCGGGCTGGACCGAAGCCGGGCTCGTGGCGAGTGAAGGGGGATCCCGCCGGCCGACGCGCCTCAGGCCGCGCTGACCGAA
>CAIOSS010000482.1 GCA_903860995.1 uncultured delta proteobacterium
CCACCGGGGGAGCCGGGGGGGCCGGGGGAGCCGGGGGGCGAACCGACGCAGCAGCAGCAGCGGCGGCAGGCGCGGGCGCCGCCGCGGTGATCGACTGACGCACGCGGTCGATCATGGCCTGCGAGTCGAAGGGCTTGAGCACCGCGCCCTGCGCGCCGGCGGCGCGCGCCGCGGCCTCGTCGAGGGGCGAGTGATCGGAGTACAGAAGGTACACGGGCACGGCGGAGAGGTTGGGCTCGCCGCGGAGGCTCTTCACGAGGTCGTAGCTGCTCGTGCCGGGGAGGTTGACGTCGACGATGATCGCGTTAGGGCGCACCTCGCGGGCGCGGGAGAGCGCCCCGTCGGCGCCGTCGTGGGTCACGACCGCGATGTCTTCACCGGCGAAGGTCATGTCGAAGACCTTTCGCATCGTCGCGCTGTCATCGATGACGAACACGGATTTGGGCACGACCGACTCCTTCTTCAGCGGAGCCCCGGTCGTTCCATCGCTCGCGCGTGGGGGACCCGTCAGCCCGTGGTGACGTTGTAGGGGGGCGCGAAAGTTGGTGTCAAGAATCGCGAGCGGTCGCCCGCCGAGTCTGTGTCGATGCCTTGCCCGTGAAGGCCCAGCCGTGGCAGAGATCGCGGGCGAGGGCAGCGCGTCGATCGACCGGCGTGTGCCCACGGATGGAGCGCGATCGTCCCCGTGAGCCGAGGGTCGGCCAACCAAGAGAACTCACGCCTGGACGACTACCGCATCGTCGCCGAGCTCGCGCGGGGCGGCATGGCCGCGGTGTTCCTGGCCGTGTACGAGGGCGTGGCGCGGCCGAGGGAGATCGTCGCCATCAAGGTGGTGCACCCGCACCTCGCCTACGACCCGGACTTCGTCGCCATGCTCGCCGACGAGGCCCGCATCGCCTCGTCCATCGGTCACCCCAACGTGGTGGAGATCCGGGAGTTCGTCCTCGGGCGCTCTGACGGGCGCAACTACATCGTGATGGAGTATGCCGACGGCGAGACGCTGTCGATGTTCCTCAAGCACGGGGCGCGGGGCAAGCCGCTCAGCACGGCGCTGGCGGCGAGCATCGCGGCCGACGTGGCGGGCGGGCTCCACGCCGCCCACGAGCTCAAGGGCCCCCGCGGAGAAGACCTGCAGCTGGTGCACCGCGACGTGTCGCCGCAGAACATCATCGTCACCTACGACGGGCGGGTGAAGCTCACAGACTTCGGCGTCGCCAAGGCGACGGGGCGCATCCAGCGAACGCAGCCGGGGGAGATCAAGGGCAAGCTGGCCTACATGGCCCCGGAGCAGGCCTTCGGCCGCGCGGTCGACCGGCGCTCGGACGTCTACGCGCTCGGGGTGGTGCTCTACGAGCTCGCCATGGCCCGACGGCTCTTCGGGGGAAAGACCGACGCGGACACCATCCGCAACGTGATGCAGCACAACATCGTGCCGCCGCGCGAGATCGACCCCGACTTCCCCGAGGGGCTGGAGCAGATCATCCTGGCGATGCTCACCAAGGAGCCCGCCGATCGCTTCCAGACCGCGGGCGCAGCAGAGCGGGCGCTGCGGGGCTACCTCCGGAGCGTCGGCGCGGGCGACCTCGCCGCGAGCCTCGGGGCCTTCGTCCGCGACCTCGACCCCGACCGGTATCGCGCGAAGCAGGAACTCCTCGCCGGGGAGCGGGCGCGCCTCCCGCCGCCCGGCCCTCCGAGGCCACCGCCCCGGGGCCCCGAGCCCGACGGTCCCTCCGGCGACGGCCCGACACTCCTGTCCAGCCAGATCGAGGACGCGATGCGCCAGATCGGCCTCTCGGCGTCGCAGGCCCCCGTGGTGCCGATCCGCCCGTCCGCGCCCCCGCGCCCCTCGGCTCCGCCCCCTCCGCGGCCGTCCGCGCCGATGGTCGCGCCCGCCCACGGCATCGACCAGACCGTCCAGGCGGATTTCTCGCAGGCCGTGCTCGACCACATCCGCGCGTCGTCCGCGCCGCCCCCCGTCATCCCGACCCCCGCCGCGGCCCCCCCGAACACCCTCCTCTGGGGGGCCATCGTGGGCGGGCTCCTGCTGATCATCGGCGGCGCCGTGGCGATCGTGGTGCTGGTCGTCCTCTGATCGCCCTCTTACAGGGTCTTGTATTCCGCGTGCTCGCCGAACACCCGGCGGAGCGCGTCGGAGACCTCGCCCACGGTCACCCCGGCCTCCACGGCGTCGAGAACCCGGGGCATCACGGCCCCGCCCTCGCGGGCCGCGCGCTCCACCCCGGCCGTCGCGGCCTCCGCCCGCGGGGCGTCGCGTCGGGCGCGCCAGGCCTGGAGCCGCGCGACCTGCTCGCGCTCCTGGGCCTCGTCGACGCGCTGCAGCGGCACCGGCTCGCTCACGTCCTCGCGGTGCACGTTGACCCCGACGATGGGCCGGTCGCCGCGCTCGATCTCCAGCTGGTACCGGTAGCTGGCGTCCTGCACCTCGCGCTGCACGTAGCCCTGCTCGATGGCGGACACCATGCCGCCGAGCTGGTCGACCCGTGCGAGGTACTCCTCGGCGCGCGCGCGCAGGTCGCGGGTCATCGCCTCGACGACGTAGCTGCCGCCGAAGGGGTCGACCACGTCGGCCACGCCGGACTCGGCGCCGATGATCTGCTGGGTGCGCAGCGCGAGCGTCGCACTCTGCGCCGTGGGCAGCGCGAGGGCCTCGTCGAAGCTGTTGGTGTGCAGCGACTGGCAGCCGCCGAGCACCGCGGCGAGGGCCTGGATGGTCACCCGCACGACGTTGTTGAGCGGCTGCTGCGCGGTGAGCGTGGCGCCCGCGGTCTGGCAATGGAACTTCAGCGCCCGACCCCGGGCGCTCGTGACCCCGAAGCGCTCGGCCATGATCGACGACCACAGCCCGCGTGCGGCGCGAAACTTCGCCACCTCCTCGAGCAGGTTGTTGTGCACGTTGAAGAAGAACGACAGCTGCGCGGCGAAGCGCTCGGCGTCGAGGCCCGCGGCGAGGGCGGTCTCGACGTAGGCGATGCCGTTGGCAAGGGTGAAGGCGATCTCCTGGGCGGCGTCACAGCCGGCCTCGCGCATGTGGTAGCCGGAGACGGAGATGACGTTCCAGTGGGGGGTCTCGCGGGAAGCCCAGGCGAAGAGGTCGCCGATGAGCTGGAGCGAGGGGCGCGGCGGGTGGATGTAGGTCCCGCGCGCGACGTACTCCTTGAGGAGGTCGTTCTGGATGGTGCCGCGGAGCTTCTTCGGGTCGATGCCCCGTCGGCGGGCGACGGCGACGTAGAGGGCGAGCAGGGTGCCCGCGGTGGAGTTGATGGTCATCGACGTCGACACGGTGTCGAGGGGGATGGCGTCGAAGAGGGTCTCCATGTCCTCGAGGGTGTCGATGGCGACGCCCACCTTGCCGACCTCGCCGAGGGCCATCGGGTGGTCGCTGTCCCTGCCCATCTGCGTGGGGAGGTCGAAGGCCACCGAGAGGCCCGTCTGGCCGCGCGCGAGCAGGAGCCGGTAGCGCTCGTTGGAGGCCTTGGCGCTGCCGAAGCCCGCGTACTGGCGCATGGTCCACAGCCGCCCGCGGAACATGTTGGGCTGCACGCCCCGCACGAAGGGCGCCTCGCCCGGAAACCCGATGTCCTCGATGGGGTCGAGGTCGGCGATGTCCGCCGGGGTGTACAGCGTCCGCGGCGTCTGCCCCCCCGCGAGCAGCCCCTTCAGCGGGCGCGGCGCCGTGCGGGCCTCCGCCGGGGCGAGGGTCTCCTGCTGCCACCGCGCGACGGACTCGGAACCCACGGGATCGCTGCTCATCGTCGACGCTCCTCCGCGCGGCTCCGATCGCGCAGGGCGCGTTGCGGTGCGGCGCGAGGCAACGGATAAATCAAACCCGCCCCGATGGCTACGATCCTCCACATCGAAGACGACCCCCAGAGTCGGCTGCTCGTCCGCAAGCTGCTCCAGCGGGCGGGCCACGAGGTGCTCGAGGCGGTCTCCGGCGTCGATGGAACGCGCCTGGCGATGCAGGCCCGGCCCGACCTGATCCTGCTCGACATCAACGTTCCCGACCTCGACGGGTACGAGGTCGCGATGCTCCTGCGCGAGCGCCTGGCCGAGGTGCCCATCGTCGCGGTCACGGCTGAGGGCGACCGCGCGACGGCGCTGGGCCTCGGGTGCCGCGGGTTCGTCGCGAAGCCCATCGAGGTGCGCACCTTCGTCCGGACCATCGAGACCTTCCTCGCCTCGAAGGTCACCGACGTGGGGTCCATCCCCTCGGAGACCACCTCCGAGGCGCTGCTCCGTGCCCAGGGCGCTCGGGTCGCGGCGCGCCTCGAGGCCAAGGTGCACGAGCTCAGCGACGCGCACGAGCGGCTCATCGAGGCCGACCGCCTGCGCCGGGAGTTCTACCGCAACGTCAGCCACGAGCTCGCGACACCGCTCACGCCCCTGGTGGGGTACCTCGGGCTGCTCTCGCGCGGCGAGCTCGGGGCCCTAACCGACCCACAGCGCAAGGCCGTGCGCAGCATGGATGGCGCCCTCGGCCGGCTCCGCCGCACCATCGACAACCTCCTCGATGTCACGCAGCTCGAGACGGGGCGCCTCCGATTCACCTTCGCCCCGTACGACCTCCGCGAGGTGGTGCTCCGCGCGGTCGAGCTCCGCCGCCCCGCCCTCGCTGCCCAGGGCGCGAAGCTCTTCGCGGCCATCCCCGACGCGTCGCTCCCCGCGCTCGGCGACGCCGACCGGCTCTTCCGCGCGGTCGAGCACCTGCTCGACAACGCCGAGAAGTTTGGCCCGCCCGGCGGAGCCGTGGGCGTCGAGCTGCGCTTCAGCGCGACGCACGCGGAGCTCCTCGTGGCCGACGAGGGCCTCGGGGTTCCTCCGGGCTGGCTCGCGCGCATCTTCGAGCCCTTCGTCCAGGTCGACGGGTCGCCTACCCGCAAGCACGGCGGCGCAGGCATCGGGCTCGCGGTGGTGCGCGGCGTCGCGGAGGCCCACGGCGGAGGCGTGGTGGCCGAGACCGGCTCCCGCATGCGCGTCGCAGGGCGCACCTTCCCGGGGCTGCTGGTGCGGCTACAGATCTCCCGGCGCCCCGAGGAGCCGTAGGGGTGCGCC